>CAMBXY010000155.1 GCA_945871945.1 Bordetella parapertussis | reverse complement strand
CGCAACACCTTGCAAGCCCGTGTGTCTTGGGGAGAGCATGTAGTCACCGTCGGTGGTGATGCACCTGTGCGCATCCAATCCATGACCAATACCGATACCGAAGACGTGATTGGCACGGCCATTCAAGTCAAAGAACTGGCTATGGCTGGGTCCGAGCTGGTGCGCATTACCGTCAACACGCCCGAGGCTGCGCAAGCGGTGCCGCATATTCGTGAACAGTTGGACCGTATGGACGTCCATGTCCCTTTGATCGGTGACTTCCATTACAACGGCCACCGTTTATTGACCGACTATCCAGAATGCGCCAAGGCATTGTCGAAATACCGCATCAATCCCGGTAATGTGGGCAGGGGTGACAAACACGACAAGCAGTTTGGCCAGATGATCGAGGCCGCTATCCGCTACGACAAAGCTGTGCGTATTGGCGTGAATTGGGGCAGCATGGACCAAGAGTTGCTTGCGGGCTTGATGGACGCCAATGCCAAAAGGCCTCAGCCATTTGAGGCCAAGCAAGTGATGTACGAAGCCTTGATCACCTCGGCTATTGACTCGGCCAAGCTAGCTGAAAAAATGGGTTTAGCACCCCAACAAATCTTATTGAGTTGCAAGGTGAGCAGCGTGCAAGATTTGATCGCGGTCTACCGCGAGTTGGCCAAACGTTGCAACTACGCATTGCATTTAGGTTTGACCGAGGCGGGCATGGGAGTGCGGGGCACTGTGGCTTCGGCTACTGCCTTATCAATCCTTTTGCAAGAGGGTATTGGCGACACTATTCGCGTCTCGCTGACGCCTGAACCTGGCGAGTCACGCACCCAAGAGGTGGTCATTGCCGCTGAAATTTTGCAAGCCTTGGGCATGCGTAGTTTTGTGCCTAGCGTTACCGCTTGTCCAGGGTGTGGTCGCACGACTAGCACCACCTTCCAAGAAATGGCCAAGTCGATTGACGACTATTTACGTGGGCAAATGCCTGTTTGGAAATCGAAATACCCTGGCGTGGAAGGCCTCAAGGTGGCGGTAATGGGTTGTATCGTCAACGGGCCTGGCGAGAGCAAGCATGCAGACATCGGTATCAGCTTGCCAGGTAGCGGCGAGGCGCCAGCAGCACCCGTGTTCATTGACGGTGAAAAAGCCATGACTTTGCGCGGCGAACACATCGCCCAAGAGTTCCACCAAATTGTTGAAAACTACATTGAAAAGCGCTTCGGCTGATTGGTATAAGGGATGGACGCAGACAAAACTTCGCAATCGCAAGCCCCTCAGGCGCCGGCTAAAACCGCCAAGCCAGCGGCTTTGCATGCTGTCAAAGGCATGAATGACTTGCTGCCGCCCGCGTCAGCCCAATGGGAGTGGCTAGAAGACAAAGTGCGCGACCTCATGCAGCGGTTCGCTTACCGCAATTTACGCACGCCCATCGTCGAACCCACGGCTTTGTTTGTGCGCGGCTTAGGCGAAGTGACCGATATCGTCGAAAAGGAGATGTACTCCTTTGAAGACCGCTTGAATGGCGAGCACCTCACCTTGCGTCCAGAAGCTACGGCTGGCGTGGTGCGCGCCGTGGTGGAACACAATATGTTGTACGAAGGCCCTAAGCGCCTCTATTACATGGGTCCGATGTTCCGCCATGAGCGTCCTCAGCGGGGTCGTTATCGCCAGTTCCACCAAGTTGGGGCTGAAGCTTTAGGCTTTGCTGGACCAGAGGTAGATGCCGAATTGATCGTGCTAGCCCAATCTCTTTGGCAAGAGCTTGGCCTTCGCGATGTGCGTTTGGAACTCAATAGCTTGGGCCAACCTCCAGAGCGTTTGGCGCATCGCCAAGCCTTGATTACTTATTTAGAGCGGCACATCGATGTGCTCGACGAAGAAGCCAAACGCCGGTTGCACACCAATCCCTTGCGCATTTTGGACACCAAAAACCCAGCCATGCAAGCAGTGGCTGAAGGCGCGCCCAAGTTGATGGACTTTTTGGGCGAAGCGTCGCTCGCGCACTTCAACACCTTGCGTGCTTTGTTAGATGCAAGCGGCGTGTCTTACACCATCAATCCACGCTTGGTGCGTGGCATGGACTACTACAACCTCACTGTGTTCGAGTTTGTGACACAAAGCTTGGGTTCCCAAGGCACGATTTGCGGCGGTGGCCGTTATGACTATTTGATTGAACAAATCGGCGGTAAGCCAGCCCCTGCAGTGGGTTGGGCTTTGGGTGTCGAGCGTGTGTTGGAGTTGCTGAAAGAGCAAGACTTGTTGCTCACAGCAAAACACGCCGATGTCTATGCCATCGTGCCCGATGCGTCTGCCATGCCTGTAGTGTTCGAAGCCTTGCACGCTCTGCGCAGCCAGGGTGTGTCGGTGCAGATGCATGCGGGTGCAGGCGAGGGCTTGGGCAGCATGAAGTCGCAGTTCAAAAAAGCCGATGCCAGCGGGGCGAAATTCGCCCTGATATTTGGCGCTGACGAACTCGCCAGACAAGAGGTAACTTGGAAGTCCTTGCGCGACGGCCAAGGCCAGCAAGAAACAACACCTCTGAGTACCTTGGCCTCATTTGTCTGCCAGCGTCTCGCATAAGTCGCACGCCTACAATCTGACTGAATTTATAACGATAGAAATCCATGGCATCGCATCTCGACCTTGAAGAACAAGAACAACTCGACGAACTCAAACACTTTTGGAAGCGTTGGGGCAATCTCATCACATGGTTGGTGATCGGTATCCTCAGCAGTTACGCAGGTTGGATGGGTTGGCAAGCTTGGGCATCGAAACAATCGACCCAGTCTGCTGCGTTGTTTGACACCGTAGAACGCGCTGCCGTTTCTGGTGACTTGGCGCTGTTTGAGCGCTCGGTGGGTGACATCAAGAGTAAATTTGGTTCGACCACTTATGCCCACCAAGCGGCTTTTTTGGCCTCGCGCATTTTTCAAGAAAAATCCCGCCCAAAAGAGGCGAAAGAGCAGTTGCAATGGGTGATTGACCAAGCTTCCGACGAAGGCTATCAAGCACTGGCGCGTTTGCGCTTGTCGAGTTTGATGGTTCAAGACAAAGAATACGATGCAGCCCGCAAACTGCTCAGCGCCAAAGTTCCTGAATCTTTTGTACCCTTGGTGGAAGACCGCTTAGGCGATCTCGATATGCTCGCCAAACAACCTGCTGAAGCTGTAAAGCATTACCAATCGGCTTGGAAAGCTATGGAACCTAATGCCCAATACCGTCGCTTGATTGCGTTCAAACTTGCTGCGCTGGGTGCTGATCCTGAAGCGAGCGCCAATGCGTCTGTCACCAAGCCAACGCAGGAAACTTCTAATTGAAAGCTGAATTGACTATACGCGCAGGACGGCTTGTTTGCTGGGGCTTTTTGGCGATGTTGGCTGCATGCTCGGCCTCGCGTCCTAAGCCCGTGGATATTCCGCCCGTAGCCGTTTTGCAGCAAGCCCGCACTGCCTGGACTGCACAAATTGGCAAGGTCAATTTCCCCTTGTCGGTTGCCGCGCGTGATGACCGCATTGCGCTTGCAAACAGCGACGGCACTGTGGCTATGCTCAATGCTAAAACAGGCAAAGACATTTGGCGTTTCACGCTGCCTAAAACCACCGTCAGTGCTGGCGTAGGCAGCGACGGCCAACAAGTGGCCTTGGTCACCCGCGACAACCAATTGGTGGTGATGCAAGATGCCAAAGTGCAATGGCGCCAAACATTACCCGCACAATCTTTCACTCCACCTTTAGTGGCAGGTCAACGCGTATTCGTGTTGAC
>CAMBXY010000154.1 GCA_945871945.1 Bordetella parapertussis | reverse complement strand
TTGGCCAACAATTTGGTTCGCTCCGGGATGCGGGTGATGCAGACTTTTGGTGTGCCACAAGCTGCGCTTTCTTCTGATGTCGACGCGGTGGTCGTGGCTTTGAAATCTCGCACCCTACCCGCCAAGCAAGCCATTGCACAATCTCTCGAAGCCCTTCAATGGCTTCAAGCGCAAGGCGCGGAACAAATCTATTTCAAATACTGCTCAACCTTTGACAGCACCCCTGCGGGCAACATTGGCCCTGTCACAGAAGCCTTGATGGATGCGCTTGATTGCCAATTCACCATTGCCACGCCCGCATTTCCAGACAACGGCAGAACGGTGTTCAAAGGCTATTTGTTTGCAGGGGCTGTGCTCTTGAATGAAAGCGGCATGCAAAACCATCCGCTCACCCCCATGACAGATGCCAACTTGGTGCGTGTACTGCAAGCTCAAACCCAGCGTAAAGTAGGCTTGATCGATCACACCGTCATGGCCAAAGGCAGTGCCGCCATCAGCGAGAAAATCAAACAACTGCAAGCCGATGGGGTGGAGGTGGCCATTGTCGACGCCACCAGCAATGAAGATTTGAAAACGCTTGGGCCCGCCTTGAAAAACATGCCCTTGGTCACCGCCGGCTCTGGCGTGGCCATTGGCTTGCCGGCCAATTGGAACTTGCAAGCATCGGCCAGTGCTGCTGCTTTGCCCAAGGCTTCAGGCTATCAAGCCATTGTGTCTGGCAGCTGCTCGATTGCCACGCAAGGGCAAGTGGCGCACTACCAAAGTTTGGGATTGCCCAGCTGGCAGTTCAAGCCCTTAAGCTGGTCCACACAAGATGTGCCTGCGCAAATCAGAGCTCAAGTGGCGCAAGCCCTGGCTTGGGCTCAGCCCTTGCTCGGCAAAGGGCCGGTACTTATTTACGCCACCACCGATGCCGACACGCTGCAACAAGTGCAGGCCAAGTTGGGGCGCGAGCAAGCGGGTGAATGGATGGAGTCGGCCTTGGCGCAAGTCAGCGTGGGCTTGCTGCAATTGGGTGTGAAGCAATGGGTCATTGCGGGCGGCGAAACTTCGGGCGCTTGTGTTCAAGCTTTGGCTATTTCGCAAATGCAAATTGGCCCACAAATTGATCCAGGTGTGCCGTGGTGTTATGCGCCACAACATGCGGCAGGGCACCTCACTTTGAAGTCTGGTAATTTTGGAACCCCAGATTTCTTTAGCAAAGCCCTCAAGCTTTTGTCGGAGACATGCGAATGAGCCACCGCCACAATCCAATGCTGCACCTGACTGAAGCACAAGCCCGCGAAGAAATTTGCCGTGTGGGCCAAAGCTTGTTTGACAGGGGCTATGTGCACGCCACTGCGGGCAACATCAGCGTGCGACTTGAAGATGGCTTCTTGATCACCCCCACCGATGCATGTTTGGGCTTTTTAGAGCCCGCCGATCTGGCCTTGCTGGATGCACAAGGTCAGCAATTGAGTGGCAAGCGCGCCAGCAAAACGATGGCGCTGCACCGCAAAATTTACGAGGCCACCGACCACGCGCCTGGCAGCTGGCCCGCGCAATGCGTGATTCACACACACAGCACCCATTGTGTGTCTTTGAGTTTGAATCACAATGGGCCAGAATTGCTGCCACCCATCACGCCCTACTTTGTCATGAAAGTTGGCCACGTGCCTTTGATCCCCTATTTTCGCCCAGGCGATCCGATGGCTGCCGATGCGGTGGCAGATGCCATTCTTCACTACGCCCAATTGGACACACCGATTCGCGCAGTGATGTTGTCCAAACTCGGGCCCAATGTTTGGCATCAAGATTTAAGCAGCGCCATGGCGGCCCTGGAAGAGTTGGAAGAGACGGCCAAGCTTGTGCAAATGGCAGGTTCTCAAGCACTTGAGAATTTATCGGATGCACAAATAGAAGAACTGCGTCAGAATTTTCATGCGGCGTGGTAGTTCATTGCCCCACTTCACATCGCCCTTTTAACTTGCACCCACTCTTGCTATTTGAAAGCTGAACATGCCTCAATTCGCTGCCAATCTTTCCATGATGTACCCCGACATGGATTTCTTAGACCGCTTTGAAGCTGCGGCCAAAGATGGCTTCAAAGCCGTTGAGTATTTATTCCCATACGCCTATGCCGCAGAAGAATTGGCCGCTCGACTCAAAGGCAATGGCCTTGAGCAAGTGCTATTCAACATGCCGCCTGGTGGCATTGACGATGCAAGCACTTTGAGCGCTTGGGAAAAGGGCGATCGCGGCACAGCCTGCTCACCCGGCCGTGAAGCCGAATACAGAGCGGGTGTGCAACGCGCCATGCGCTATGCAGAAATTTTAGGCTGCCCCCGCATTCACTCGATGGCGGGCGTGTTGCCTGCGGGTGTGTCACGCGATCAAGCGCAAGTCACCTTGGTCAGCAACTTAAAGTGGGCTTGCCAAGAAGTGCGCGCACAGGGCTTGGATGTCTTGCTTGAGCCCATTAACTTGCGCGGCATTCCCGGATTTTTTGTCAACCGCCAAGACCATGCGCACGAAATATTGGCGCAAGTGGACGAGCCCAATTTGAAAGTGCAAATGGATTTGTTCCACTGCCAAATTGTCGAAGGCGACGTCACCACCAAATTGGAGCGCTACTTTCCCACAGGCAAAGTCGGCCACCTGCAAATTGCCGATGTGCCACTTCGTCACGAACCCGGCACCGGTGAATTGAATTGGCCTTATGTATTTGACTTGATCGATCGACTGTCTGCACAATGGGGCTGGCAAGGATGGATCGGTTGTGAGTACGTGCCGGCCGACACCACCTCGGGCGGCACTTCTCGCGGCTTGTCTTGGCTGAAATCAAACTGAATTTTTGGAGAACATCATGAACGCACCCATTCACAAAGAACTTCCTGCACACCTTTTGAACGCTGAGACTGCTTTGCGGGATGTCACGCAATCGTGGGACTCCAGCATTTTGAAAGAGCTCACCAGCTACATTGAAATTCCCGCCAAGTCGCCGTCCTTTGACAGCAACTGGGAAGCCAACGGTTATCTCGACACGGTGCTGCGCCAAACAGCCGAGTGGATTGAGACGCAAAAAGTGGCAGGCCTGCGCTTGGAAATTTTGCGCTTGCCTGGCCGCACACCCGTTTTGTTTTTTGAGATTCCCGCTACGCGTGCTGCGTCTGCAGGTTCTGGTCAAACCGTGTTGATGTATGGCCACTTGGACAAACAACCCGAGTTCAGTGGCTGGCGAAATGACTTAGGCCCTTGGACGCCCAAATACGAAAACGGCAAACTCTATGGCCGCGGCGGTGCAGATGACGGCTATGCCGCTTATGCCAGCATTGCCGCCGTTCAGGCTTTGAAAAATCAAAACACGCCGCACCCCCGCATCGTGGGTTTGATAGAAACCTGCGAAGAGTCGGGCTCCTACGATTTGCTGCCCTACATTGATGCTCTGCGCCCGCGCTTGGGAGATGTGGGTTTGGTCATTTGCTTAGACAGTGGCGCGGGCAACTACGATCAACTGTGGCTCACCACCAGTTTGCGCGGCATGGCCAGCGGTACTTTGAAGGTCGAAATTTTGACGGAAGGCATTCACTCGGGCGATGCCTCTGGCTTGGTGCCCTCTAGCTTTCGCATCATGCGCCAGGTGCTTGATCGTTTAGAAGACAGCAAGTCGGGTCGGCTGTTGCCTGACAGCTTCCACTGCGAAGTGCCCGCCGATCGATTGGCACAAGCCAAAGCCACCGCTGGTATTTTGGGTGAAGAAGTTTA
>CAMBXY010000153.1 GCA_945871945.1 Bordetella parapertussis | reverse complement strand
GGGACAGCTGGCCCATCCCAAGTGCATGTGCTGAGCCATCCATTGGTTAGCGAGTGTGTGGTGGATATGGCCTTGGTCATTCAGGGCGATCAAAACATTGGCATCCAACAAAGCGCGCATTAAATGCCTTCTTCTTCTCTGATGCGATTAACCAATTCGTTGGTGACGATCTCGGCGCGATGCGGCAATGGCTGAAAACCATACTTGGCCAATGGCCCTTCTGCCAAGGGTGGGGGTTCTTGTACCCCGAGAGCCATTGGCGTGGCATGAAAGGAGCGGCGAGCCCATTCGCTGACCACGGCGCCCACGGTTTTTTTCTCGCGTTTGGCGATTTCTTTGGCTGCAAACAGCACATCGTCTGCAATGTCTAGGGTTGTGCGCATGGTTTTTCTTGTGATGTTTGATTATTTTTCATCAAACATGACTCTTTTTCAAGCCCTTACACTTCAAACCCATGAGCACCAGACAAGTCGGCCCGTTTGAAATCAACCCGATTGGCCTGGGTTGCATGAATATTTGTCCTGTTTATGGGCCGCCACCTGCCTTTGAAGATGCAGAGCGTTTGTTGCTGACCGCCCTTGATGAGGGCGTGGATTTTTTCGATACCGCCGCCCTTTATGGTTTTGGCCAGAGCGAGCAAATCATTGGCAAAGTGCTTGCTAAGCAACGCAGCCGTTTCGTCTTGGCCAGCAAATGCGGCATGCAAGGGGTGGATGTGAAGGGGGACGGCAAAAAAGTACGCGTCATTGATGGCCATCCAGACACCCTCAAAGCCACTTGCGACAACAGCTTGCGCAGCTTGAAAACCGATGTGATTGACTTGTATTACCTGCACCGCTGGGACAAGAAAATTCCCATAGAAGACAGTGTCGGCGCATTGAGTGACTTGGTACGTGTGGGGAAAATTCGCAGCATTGGTTTGTCTGAGGTGTCTGCCGACACTTTACGCAAGGCCCATGCCGTGCATCCGATTGCCGCTTTGCAAACCGAATATTCTTTGTGGACCCGCAACCCCGAAATAGCGGTGCTGCAAGCTTGCAAAGAACTGGGCGTGGCGTTTGTGTCTTTCAGTCCTTTGGCGCGTAAATTTTTATGCGCTGATTTGCTCGATACCCGCAGCTTGCTGCCCACCGATTGGCGTCACACCTCGCCGCGCTTCAATGCGCAAAACTATCCGCACAACTTGCAGCTTCTAGACAGCTATGTGCAAATAGCCAAGGACTTGGATTGCACGCCGGCGCAACTGGCACTGGCTTGGGTGCTGCACCAAGCGCCGCATATTGTCACGATACCTGGCACTTCGCGCATTGATCATTTGAAGGACAACATGGCTGCGTTGAATATCCAACTCTCAGCCGACGTTTTAACCCGACTCGACAAAGCCATCAATCACGAACGTGTTGCAGGCAACCGCTACAACGAGTTGGCCAGCAGCGAAGTCGATACCGAAGTTTTTGAGGCTTAATTTTCGACAGGTGCAAGCTTGGCTTGGCTGCGCAGCATCATCAAACCCGCACCCACCAGCAAAAGCATGCCGCACCATGCCAATGTGTTGGGAATATCCCCCCAGACCACAAAGCCCATCACCACGGCGGTCAGCAAGCCCACATATCTGAACGGTGCGACCACAGTGAGGTCTGCCGTGCGGGTGCTCAAAATCAGTAAGAAATATCCTGCACTCAGCAACACAGCTGCGCCGCACAAGCATGCCAGCGAGATCAAGCTAAGCGTTGCCCAGTCTTGCCACAAGCTCCATACGCCGGCCATCAAGGTGGCCCCAATAGCTGTGCACAGGGTGACCATCAAAGACGGAATATGTGGAGGCACAAACCGCATGCTGATGTCGCGTAAAGCATGCAGCAGAGTGCCAGCTAAACACACCCAAGCCCACACATTGAAACCATCGCTGTTCGGTTGAACTATCAGCAACACGCCCACAAAACCGGCGGCAATGATGAGCCAGTGTCGCAAGCTGACCTGTACACCCAGCAGCAAGCCCGACATCAAAGCAATCAACAAGGGTGTCGTCATATTGATGGCTGTGGCGTTTGCCAAAGGCATATTAAACATGGCGGTGAGGTAGACCAGACTGGCCAAACCATCCAGGCCAGAGCGTACCCATACCCAGCGTTGGCCAAGGGCTGCGAAAGCAATTTGACTGTTTCTGAAAGTGCCCATGTAAATGCACATCAACAGCAAGCCCAGTGAAGCGAGCACGCCGCGCAGAAATATCAGTTGCGAAGGTGGCAGGCTCTCGCTGACATACTTGACCAGCGAATCATTCAAAACAAAGCAGGCCATACTGACCGACATGGCGATCACGCCACGTCGGTTAGGGGCTGCAGTCATAGGGTGTCGATAAAGCTGCGCAGTTTGTCTGAGCGGCTGGGGTGCTTGAGTTTTCGCAAAGCTTTGGCTTCAATTTGACGGATGCGCTCACGGGTTACATCGAACTGTTTGCCCACCTCTTCCAAGGTGTGGTCGTTGTCCATCTCGATACCGAAGCGCATACGCAGCACCTTGGCCTCACGCGGCGTCAGGCCGTCCAAAATCTCTTTCACCACGTCGCGCAAGCCCGCCTGCATCGCTGCTTCCAAAGGCGCGGTATTTGCGCCGTCTTCGATGAAGTCGCCCAAGTGCGAATCGTCATCGTCGCCGATGGGCGTTTCCATGGAGATAGGCTCTTTGGCAATCTTCATGATCTTGCGAATCTTGTCTTCGGGCATTTCCATTTTTTCAGCCAAAACGGACGCATCAGGTTCAAAACCAAACTCTTGCAAGTGTTGGCGGCTGATGCGGTTCATCGTGTTGATGGTCTCGATCATGTGCACAGGAATGCGAATGGTGCGAGCCTGATCGGCAATCGAGCGGGTAATGGCTTGGCGAATCCACCAAGTGGCGTAGGTAGAAAACTTATAGCCTCGGCGGTACTCAAACTTGTCCACGGCCTTCATCAAACCAATATTGCCCTCTTGAATCAAATCAAGGAACTGCAAACCACGGTTGGTGTATTTTTTGGCAATCGAGATGACCAAGCGCAAGTTGGCTTCGATCATTTCTTTTTTAGCGTTGCGCGAGGACCGTTCGCCTTCGTTCATGCGTTTGTTGATGTCTTTGAGTTGAGCCAAGGGCACAACCACGCGGGTTTGGACATCGGTGAGTTTTTGCTGCAACTCTTGAATGGCCGGAATATTTCGCGTCATGATCACCGACCAAGGCTTGGCAGCGGCAGACTGTTTTTCCACCCATTTCAGGTTAAGCAAGTTCACAGGAAATTCCTTGATGAACATGTCTTGTGGCATGCCGCAGCGGTCGACAATGATGCGGCGAAGCTCGCGCTCTTTTTTGCGAACATCGTCGACTTGCGAGCGCACCAAATCGCACAATTTTTCAATGGTGCGGGCGGTAAAGCGTACCGTCATCAACTCTTCGCTGATGGATTTTTGAATTTTCGAATAGGCCGGTGAGCCATAACCTTCTTTGTCAAAGGCCTTGCGCATTTTTTCAAACAAGATTTGAACGCGGTCAAAGCGCACAAGGGCCTCTGTCTTTAGCTCTTCAAGTTTCTTGGTGAGCGCTTTGGAGCCGCCTTTGCCGTCGTCGTCGTCGCTGTCGTCGAACTCGTCAAAGTCTTCTTCGGCCACATAGTCATCGGCTTCATTGGCGTTGCTAAAACCGTCAACGATGGTGGAGATAACAACCTTACCTTCACGAATGTCCCCTGCCATACGCAAAATTTCTGCAACTGTGGCGGGCGAGGCGCTGATGGCTTCCATCATCGCCATCAA
>CAMBXY010000152.1 GCA_945871945.1 Bordetella parapertussis | reverse complement strand
AATGGCATAGAGATGATCATGGGTGAGAGCATCATCATGCCCATGGACATCAACACGCTGGCCACAATCAAATCTATCACCACAAACGGGATGTAAATCATGAAGCCAATCATGAAAGCGCTTTTAAGCTCCGAGGTCATGAAGGCGGGCACCAAGGTGGTGAAAGGCACATCGGCCGCGCTGTCGAGTTCTTTTTTCTGGCCAATTTGCATGAACATGGCAATATCGTCTTCACGGGTTTGCAGCATCATGAAATTGCGCACCGGCACCTCGGCCACCGCCAAGGCTTTGTCAAAGGCCAAAGCGCCATTCATATAAGGCGCCACCGCATTGGTGTACACCTCGTCAAACACCGGCGACATGATGAAAAGGGTTAAGAACAATGCCAATCCCACCAACACCGTATTGGGCGGCGTTTGCCCGGTGCCCAGCGCTTGGCGCAAGATAGACAAGACGATGATGATGCGCACAAACGAGGTCATCATCAACAACAAAGACGGCAACACGGTGAGCACCGTCATCAAGCCCAGCAGTTGCAGCGTCATGCTGTACTGCTGACCGGCTTTGCCGCTGTTGACCGTCACCAAGGGCAAGCCTTGGGCCAAAGCCAGATCGGGCAGAACCAAGACCAGCAGCATCAGTGCAAAGCACCACCAAGCATGTTTAGTGCGCATCGGAAACACCTTGATCAAAGGGGGGGGAAGAATCTGCAGGCCAAGCGTGCAGTTTTTGAATCTCGTTGGGGCTGACCGACAACAGCATTCTTTGCGAGTCGACCTGTACCAGTAAAAGTTTGTGCCGCAAGCCCATGGGATAGGCCTCTAAAATTTGAATTCGGCGTTTACCAACAGGGAGAAGAAAGCCCTTGTTGCGACGCGACAGCCACCAAAGGACTGCCGCCAACAGCAACAAGACGAATGTCATACTGAGAGAATACTGAACCCAGTCTTGGTTTGGCATGGTGGCCTATTATCTACTCTAGAAGCTTCAATTCATGAAAAATCTAACCCACTTCCACAAATTCATTGTCTGCCTGAGCCCGTCGGACTTGACACTTTGCGCCCCACACAACCGTGGTCAACATGCTCAAGGCGGTGTGTGAACACTAAAGTCACAGCCCATTTGCCTTGGGCCAGTTGGATTCGGGATCTGGTCCATGCCGGTGGTACCGGCGGCATCCATTGGCATGTGCATGCGCTGCGTTCCTTGAACCGCTGGCTCACCACGCGAGAGCAGATTGCCCAATTTTTGGCGGGCATCAAGCCCACGCAAAGCCATTTGTTGCTGATAGGCCCTAGCGCGGGATGGATGTTGCCCACCCCATGGCTGACTCGCTTCAAGCAAATCGATGTGTATGACATCGACCCCTTGGTGCCGCTGTTGTTTGGTTTGCGCCATGGCAAAGTGCTGCGCAGCCAAGGTGTTGCCCTGCGCTTTCATCGCCGAGACGCGGTGGCGGGTTTGCCCAAAATACTGCGTGAGCAGCCTCAGGCCTGTGTGTGGTTTGACAATCTGCTGGGACAGGTCAAAGTGCGATTGGGCGACGAAGAAATTGCACAGCGCCAGTTGGCTCACCTCAAACGCTTGTTGCAAGGCCGCGCTTGGGGCAGTTTGCATGATGTGTATTCGGGGCCTGTGGACACAGCCATGGCTATGCCCGCTATGCAAACCCATGCTTTTCGCCGTTTAGATGAAGCCGATGAGGACACGGCGCAAGTGGAAATGAATGGCCAGCAACAGCTCTTGAGTACCGCCTCGCAAAGCCTGCTAACCCAAATCAATGCCCAAGGTATTTGGCTAGACCATGCCACTGCCACGGTGTTTGCGCCGCATACACAAACTACGCTCATGCCTTGGGCCTTCAAGCCCAACTACTGGCACTGGCTGGAAGCGGGCTGGGTTAAGCCTTGAGGTTAAAGAGGGTCAAGCCCAAAGAGTCCATCTCTTTTTGATCGCGCTTGCGTTCCCAGGTTTTCACGGTTTGCGCATCTTTTTCTTGCATGGTTTCCATTTTCATGCGCTGATGAGTGGCCTGGGTCAAACCCATTTTGTTTCGCCCATACGCGGCCAGCGCTTGGATTTTGTCTTGTTCAACCCGTGAGACGAGGTCTTGCAACTGCAAAATAAATTGACGGCTGTTGGCCGTCTGCGCCATGCTGTGCAAACTCGCTTGTGCTGTGATCGCCTTGTGTTTGTACTCTTCCAACAAAGTGTTCATGCGGGCCAAACTGGCCTCCAAGTCTTGGACTTTTTTGGCAGCTTGCGCCAAGGCAATTTGTGCCGTCTCTTCTTCGTCCTTGGCTTTTTTGGTCAACACCGACCAGCAGCTGCGTACTTGCATAGTGTTTTCTTTCTTTACTGGCTCAGCAACGCACGTAACTGGGCACGGGTGGCATCATAATCTTCGCTGATATGCATGTCTTGGCGCAAAAAATTCACAATTCGGTCGTTAAGGCGAATGGCTTCATCCAACTCGGGGTTGGAGCCGTTTTCATACGCACCGACTTGAATCAAGTCGACGTTTTGCTGGTACAAAGACCACAGACGGCGCAGTTTATTGGACAACTTCAAATCTTCACTGCTGAGCAAGGTTTGCATCAAACGCGAAATAGAACCTGTCAAATCGATGGCGGGGTAATGCGCCGAGTCGGCCAGTTTGCGCGACAACATCACTTGACCGTCTAAAGAGGCGCGGGCAATGTCGACAATCGGGTCGGCCGCGTCATCGCCTTCGGCCAGCACGGTGTAGATGGCGGTGATGGAGCCGTGACCATGACGGCCCACGCCGCCGCGCTCAATCAAATTGGGCAACAAACCAAACACCGAGGGCGGATAACCTTTGGCGGTGGGTGGCTCGCCAATGGCCAAGCCAATCTCGCGCTGTGCATGGGCCACACGCGTCAAGCTGTCGCACAGCATCAGCACGTCTTTGCCTTGGTCGCGGAAATATTCTGCGATGACATGGGTTAAATGGGTGGCTTTCAAGCGCAACACCGGCGACACATTGGCCGGTGCGGCAATCACGACCGACTTAGCCAAACCTTCTTCGCCCAAAGACTCTTGAATAAAAGCTTGCACCTCGCGACCGCGCTCGCCAATCAAACCAATGACAACAATGTCTGCCTTGGTGAAACGTGTGAGCATGCCCAGCAACACACTTTTGCCTACGCCAGAGCCGGCAATCAAGCCCAGCCGTTGGCCGCGTCCTAAAGTGAGAATGCCATTGATGGCTTTGACGCCCACATCCAAAATTTTGTTGATCGGGCCGCGCTCCATCGGGTTAATGGGTCGACCCAAGAGGCTGAGCAGGTCTTTGCACACAGGTGCCGGTTTACCGTCTAAAGGTTGGCAGCGACCATCGATCACACGGCCCAAGAGTTCGGGGCCTAAGCTCACCAAAGACGAATTGCTGAGCACGCGCACCATGTCGCCTGGGCCCACGCCTGCAGGCTCGGTGAAAGGCATTAAAAATAAAACCTTGTCGTTGAAACCCACCACCTCGGCTTCCACACGGTGGCCGTGTCGCCCCACCACTTCGCAGCAAGCGCCCAAAGGCGCCATCACGCCACGCGCTTCCAAAGTCATGCCCACCAAACGCACCAAAGTACCGCTGCGTTGCGGCTGTGGGGTGCGCAGACCTGACAAGCTTTGGTCTACTTCGGCGGCGAAATCAATCATGTGGGCGACTTAAATTTGAATCATGGAGCGAATGGTATTGGCCACACGGTTTTGTTCTTGCTCGGCCACAAAACGCACCACCATGAGTTTGTCTTCGTAGCTGTTGCCCGCTAACA
>CAMBXY010000151.1 GCA_945871945.1 Bordetella parapertussis | reverse complement strand
GCGCCCGTCATTGGTTTGAACGATTCGGGCGGTGCACGCATTCAAGAAGGCGTAGCTTCTTTGGGTGGCTATGCCGAAGTGTTCCAGCGCAACGTCATGGCCAGCGGCGTCATTCCTCAAATCAGCATGATCATGGGCCCATCTGCCGGCGGTGCCGTGTATTCACCCGCCATGACCGACTTTATTTTCATGGTGAAAGACAGCTCTTACATGTTTGTCACGGGCCCTGAAGTGGTAAAGACGGTGACGCATGAAGAAGTGACAGCCGAAGAATTGGGCGGCGCATTGACACACACCACCAAGAGCGGTGTGGCCGATATGGCCTTCGAGAACGACGTAGAAGCCTTGCTCATGTTGCGCCGTTTGTACAACTACCTGCCACTGAACAATCGCGAAAAATCGCCCATGCGGGCCAGCGGCGACCCCACCGACAGGCTCGACCAAAGTTTGAATACCTTGGTTCCTTTGAACGCCAACCGGGCCTATGATATGAAGGAGCTTATTTTGAAGACCGTTGACGACGGCGACTTCTTTGAGCTTCAACCCGACTATGCCAAAAACATGCTGATTGGTTTTGCTCGCATGGCTGGCCAAACAGTGGGCATTGTGGCCAACCAGCCTTTGGTGTTGGCAGGTTGCTTGGACATTAAGAGCTCTATCAAGGCTGCACGTTTTGTGCGTTTCTGCGATGCCTTCAGTATTCCTGTCATCACCTTCGTAGACGTGCCTGGCTTCATGCCCGGCACTTCACAAGAATACGGCGGTATCATCAAGCACGGGGCCAAATTGCTTTACGCCTACGCAGAGTGCACCGTGCCCAAAATCACGGTCATTACCCGCAAAGCCTATGGCGGTGCTTATGACGTGATGGCTTCTAAGCACCTGAGAGGCGACGTGAACTTTGCTTGGCCCAACGCAGAGATTGCGGTGATGGGTGCCAAGGGCGCAGTCGAAATTATTTTCCGCGAAGACAAAAGCGATCCAGTGAAATTGGCCGCACGCGAAGCCGAATACAAAGACCGCTTTGCCAACCCGTTTGTGGCGGGTGCACGCGGCTTCATTGACGATGTCATTCAACCGAGCGAAACACGAAAACGCATTTGCCGCTCGTTGGTCATGCTGAAAGACAAAAAAGTTGAAAACCCATGGCGCAAGCACGGCAACATTCCGCTTTAAGCGCAATGACCGACAACGCTTGAACTGAAACGCCAGAAGGAAAATACATGTTTACCAAAATTTTGATAGCCAACCGCGGTGAAATTGCATGCCGCGTCATTGCCACCGCCAAGAAAATGGGCATCGCCACAGTGGCTGTTTACTCCGAAGCCGACAAAGAAGCCCGCCATGTGTTGCTGGCCGACGAAGCTGTACTGATTGGACCAGCGCCATCGCGCGAGTCTTATTTGGTGGCCGACAAAATCATTGCGGCCGCCAAGGCCACAGGCGCACAAGCCATTCATCCAGGCTACGGTTTCTTGTCTGAAAACGAAGCTTTTTCTAAACGCTGCGAGGACGAGGGCATTGCCTTTATTGGGCCACGCTACTTTTCCATTGCCGCCATGGGCGATAAGATTGCTTCTAAGAAGTTGGCCAACGAAGCCAAGGTCAACACCATTCCCGGCTACAACGATGCCATTGACACGGCTGAAGCTGCTGTCGAAATTGCCAAGGGCATAGGCTACCCCGTCATGATCAAAGCCTCGGCAGGCGGCGGTGGCAAAGGTCTGCGCGTGGCCGCCAACGACAAAGAGGCCTTTGAGGGTTTTAGTTCCTGCAAAAACGAAGCCCTTAACTCATTTGGTGATGACCGTGTGTTCATAGAGAAGTTTGTTGAAGAGCCAAGGCACATTGAAATTCAAGTCTTGGGTGACAGCCATGGCAACGTGATTTATTTGAACGAACGCGAGTGCTCTATTCAACGCCGTCATCAAAAAGTGATTGAAGAAGCCCCTTCGCCTTTTATCAGCGACGCCACGCGCATTGCCATGGGCGAGCAAGCCGTAGCCTTGGCCAAAGCAGTGCAATACCAATCTGCTGGCACGGTTGAGTTTGTGGTGGGCAAAGACCAAAGCTTCTATTTCCTAGAGATGAACACCCGCTTGCAAGTAGAGCACCCCGTGACCGAGGCTATCACGGGCATCGACTTGGTGGAGATGATGATCCGTGTGGCCAATGGCGAAAAATTGCCGATCACGCAAGCCGATGTGAAACGCAACGGTTGGGCCATTGAATGTCGTATCAATGCAGAAGATCCCTTTCGCAACTTCTTACCATCCACAGGCCGTTTGGTGCGCTTCCAAACGCCTGTGCAAACCATGTTCCAGTCCAATACGCAAGACTTACTGGGTGTGCGAGTAGACACGGGGGTGCAAGATGGCGGTGAGATTCCCATGTTCTATGACTCCATGATTGCCAAGCTCATTGTGCATGGCACCGATCGCAACGACGCCATTGCCAAAATGCGCGAAGCACTCAATGGTTTTGTGATTCGCGGCATCAGCTCCAACATTCCATTTCAAGCGGCTTTGTTGGCTCATCCTAAGTTTGTGTCGGGCGACTTCAACACGGGCTTCATTGCAGAAAACTATGCGCATGGTTTTCGCGCTGAAGACGTACCGCACAATGACCCCGATTTCTTGGTCGCCTTGGCGGCATTTGTTCGGCGTAAATCACGCGAACGCGCTGCCAGCCTAAGTGGTCAATTGCCTGGTTACGATGTGCAAATTGGCCATGACTACAGCGTGGTGGTGCTGGGTGCCAAAGGTGACAACCGGTACATCCCTGTGCATGTGGACGAGTTTCGCGGTCAGAGCGGCAAAGCCATTATCAAGGTGGCTGAGAGTCACTACATCATTGAGAGTCATTCACGCCTCAACGACATTCGCATCATTGGCACTGTGAACGGCAAATCCTTCACTGCGCAAGTGGAACGCGGTACACCCAAAAATCCATTGGCTTTGCAAATTCAACACAACGGCACGCGCATTGAAGCGCTGGTGGTATCGCCCCGCATGGCTGAATTGCATCAAATGATGCCCTTCAAAACGCCGCCAGACATGAGCCGCTTTGTGTTGTCACCCATGCCAGGCTTGTTGGTCAATGTAGCCGTGACACAAGGCCAAAAAGTTCAAGCTGGCGAACGCGTGGCTGTGATTGAAGCCATGAAGATGGAAAATATATTGTTTGCTGCCCACGATGGCGTGGTGAAAAAAATCATGGCCTCCCAAGGGGAGTCACTCACAGTAGACCAAGTGATTGTGGAGTTTGAAGCATGAGCCCTGTCTCTCGACCCTTTAAAGTTTTGGGCATTCAGCAAATCGCCATTGGCGGCCTTGATAAGCACAAACTGCAAACACTCTGGATCGACATGCTGGGTCTAGAGTTGACGGGTACTTACAAAAGTGACCGTGAAAATGTCGACGAAGACATTTGCGCCATGGGTGTGGGCCCTTTCAAGGTTGAAGTGGATTTGATGCAGCCCTTAGACCCAGAAAAGAAACCAGCAGTTCACAACACGCCCTTGAACCATGTGGGTTTGTGGATTGACAATTTACCGGTGGCTGTTGAGTGGCTGAGTCATCAAGGCGTTCGATTTGCGCCAGGTGGCATTCGCATGGGCGCTGCTGGCTTTGACATCTGCTTCATTCATCCCAAAAGCAGCGAAGAGCTGCCCATTGGCGGTGAAGGTGTTTTGATTGAACTGGTGCAAGCACCCGAAGAAGTGGTCAAAGCGTTTAGCGCCTTGGCTGCGCAATACGCCTAAAGATACTCAAGACTTCTGCCGTGCTTTGGCTTTGGCCAAGGCTGCTGCAATCATGGCTTGTTTACCAGGCACTTCTTTGTCCTTTTGGGCCGGCTCTAGAAGCAAGCGCAGTTGTCTTGCTTCATAGCGGTG
>CAMBXY010000150.1 GCA_945871945.1 Bordetella parapertussis | reverse complement strand
TTTTGTTGGTAGTCGAGCATGCGCACCAAGGTTTGCACATGGCCTTGGGGTTGCATATTTGCGCCCATCACGCCATAGCTCATGACTGGCTGCCCGTCTTTGGTGAGAAAAGCCGGAATGATGGTGTGAAACGGACGCTTGCCAGGTGCCACCAAATTGGCGGGGTTGTGGCCGCCAGCGCGCACAGCGAAAGCGTGTCCTCGGTTTTGCAAGCTGATGCCAAACTGCGGCTCCACACAGCCCGCGCCAAAGCCCATGTAATTGCTTTGAATAAAGCTGACCATCATGCCGTTTTCATCCGCAGCAGTGAGGTAAATCGTGCCGCCCTTGACAGGATTGCCGGCTTTGAAATCTTGCGCTTTCTTCATGTCAATCAGGCCAGCGCGTTGCTTCAGGTAGAGAGGTTCCAACATCTGCTGGGCCGTGACTTCCATGCTGGCCGTGTCAGCCACATAGCGATAGACATCGGCAAAGGCCAACTTCATCGCCTCGATTTGCAAATGCTGCGAGTCCACGCCATCCAGCGCCAAGGCAGCCAGATCGAAGTTACCCAAAATTCCCAAAGTGATGAGCGCGGCAATGCCCTGGCCATTGGGTGGAATTTCATGCAGAGTGTGGCCACGGTAGTTTTGTGAGATGGGTGTAACCCACTCGGCTTGGTAGGCCGCAAAATCGCTGGCTTTGATGCTGCCGCCGTGGGCGCTGGAAAATTTCTCTAAAGCTTGGGCAATATCGCCACCATAAAACGCTTGGCCCTTGGTGTTGGCAATGGCGCGTAAGCCGCGAGCGGCTGCCGGAAACTGAAACAACTCGCCCACTTGCGGTGCGCGGCCCCGAGGCAGAAAATGCTCGGTAAAACCGGGTTGCGTGTGCAACTCTTGCACCGCCGCCGCCCATTTTTCTTGCACCACCACACTCAGCAAATAACCCCGCTCGGCGATCTCTATGGCCGACTGCAGCAAATCGGCAAAAGGCAGCTTGCCAAACCGCTCGCTCATCGCCACCCAACTCGCCACAGCACCTGGCACGGTCACCGAGTCGATGCCGCGCTTGGGCGGTTGCATTGCATAGTCGCCGTATTTGTTTTGGAAATATTCGGGCGTCCACGCTTGAGGCGCACGACCCGAGGCGTTCAAGCCATGCAAGGCTTTGCCATCCCACAAAATGCAAAACGCATCCGATCCCAAACCGCAGCTCACCGGCTCGACGATGGTCAGCACAGCAGCAGCGGCGATGGCAGCGTCCACCGCATTACCGCCTTGCCACAAGATGCGTAAACCCGCTTGAGCAGCCAAGGGGTGCGAGGTGGAAACGATGTTGCGGGCAAAAACGGGCAGGCGGGTGCTGGTGTAGGGATTTGAAAAATTCAATGTCATGGTTTATCTGTCTTCATCACCTTGAAATGCAAACGACGGGTGACCCACCAAATCACCAAGGCAATCAGTGGCACCGCAATGGCGGTAGCCATAGCAGGGTTTTGAATCCACCCCTTGGTTTGCAAGCCCTCGGCGATGTAATGCACCAGTCCGGCAATGTAATAAGTGATGGCCGCCACCGACAAACCTTCGACGGTGGTTTGCAATTTCAGCTGCATACCTTGGCGGCGGTTCATGGCGGTCAGCAGTGCTTGGCTGCTTTGCTGCTGCTGGAAATCCACACGCGTGCGCAACAAATTGCTCATGCGCGAGACCCGCTCGGACAAAGCGGTTTGCCGCTTGGCCACCCAGTCACAGGTGCTGCGCGCGGGGCTTAAACGTCGCTCCATGAACTCGCCCACCGATTGAAAACCAGGCAAGCGGTTTTCGCGAATATCTTTGATGCGCCGGTCGACCAATTCAAAGTAAGCCTGGCTGGCGGAAAAGCGTGAATGTTGAGAGGCATACAAGCCTTCGACCTGACCGGCCAAGCGGGTCAAGCTTTCTAGCAAATCGGCTTCTTGGTCTTGGCTGGCACTGCGAATGGCTTGAGCCAAATCAGCTAACTCTTGCTCGGCAGCGGCCAAGGCTGGCACAGCGCTTCGGGCAACGGGCAAGCCCAGCAAAGCCATCATGCGGTAGGTTTCAATTTCTAACAATCGCTGGATCAATCGGCCCAAACGGCGTTGCGAGAGTTGCCCCACACGCAACAACATGCGCGAGCAACCATTGGGATCGATTTGAAAATCAGTGTGCAAAGTCGCCGCCCCTTCAGCGAGTTGACAAGCCACCACACTTTCTTCGCGAAATTGCTGATGCAACTCTTCGCGGTCAGACAAGTCTTGCGTCTGCTTGGCCCACAGTTGGATATGCACCAAGCACTCACCGGGTAAGTTTTTCAACCATGCTTGGGGTAATTGGCGCAAAGCCAAGTCATAGTCACCCGCTTTGGGTAAACCCATGGGAGCGTCGGTCATGAAAGTCCACGTAACAAACTCGGTGTGCAACTCCCAACGCAAACGCCAAGTCCCCATATCTACCCGCAGGTGATTGGTGTGTTCATCGGGGACCGGCAAATGGTGGTCATGCAACAAGCTGATCAAGTGGGCACGGCTGGCTTGACGGGCATCAGCATCGGCCAACATGACCATGTGGCAGATGGCCAAAGGCGCGGCCATGGGTTGCGGAGGACGGGCGTGCACTTCGTTGTGCAAAGCACGGCGTAAAGGGTGTTCAGTGACCATCATGGGTTTCAATCTTCAACAAAAGCTTCTTTGCGTTTGGACTTGATTGCGGGCAGCAAGACCATGACCACCAACAACAAGGCAACTGCTAACAAAGCGGCGGACAAGGGCCGTGTGATGAACACCGACCAGTCGCCGCGTGCCAGTTTTAAGGCGCGTTTCAAATACTCTTCCAACATGGGGCCCAAGACAAAGCCCAGTAACAGCGGCGCTGGTTCGCAGCCCAGTTTGTGAAACAGGTAGCCCGCCAATCCAAACATGGCCACCAACGCAATATCAAAAGTGGCATTGTTGGTGGTGTAAACGCCAATCGCACAAAACAACACAATGGCGGGAAACAAGAAGTGATAGGGCACGGTGAGCAACTTGATCCAAACGCCGATCATGGGCAGGTTCAAGACAACCAGCATCAAGTTGCCTATCCACATGGAGACAATCAAGCCCCAAAATAACTCGGGGTTGACCGTCATCACCTGCGGGCCAGGTTGGATATTGTGAATCGTCATGGCGCCCACCATCAGCGCCATCACCGCATTGGGCGGAATCCCTAAAGTGAGCAAAGGAATAAAGGAGGTTTGCGCCCCCGCGTTGTTGGCGGCTTCAGGTGCAGCCACACCACGGATATTGCCTTGGCCCAAAGGCACCTCACCCGCTTTGAGCTTGACTTTTTTCTCTAGCGTGTAGGCGGCAAAAGACGCCAGTACCGCCCCACCGCCGGGCAAGATGCCCAACACCGAACCCAGTGCCGTGCCGCGCAGGACAGCCGGCACCATCAATCGAAAATCTTCTCGGGTCGGCATGAGGCCTTGCACTTTGGCGGTGAAGACTTCACGGTCTTCGCCAGTCTTGGCCAAATTGGCGATGATTTCACCGTAACCAAACACACCCATGGCCACGGCCACAAAGCCAATGCCATCGGTCAATTGGGGGATATCTAGGGTGAAGCGGGCAATGCCAGAGTTGACATCGGTGCCCACCAAGCCCAAAAGCAAACCCAAAATAATCATCGCAATGGCTTTGAGCAAAGAGCCCGAGGCCAAGACCACCGCGCCGACCAAACCCAGCACCATCAGGGCGCAGTATTCGGCAGGGCCAAAGGCAAACGCCATCTCGGTCAACGGACCCGCAAAAGCGGCTAACAACAACGTACCCACGCAACCCGCAAAAAACGAGCTCAAGCCAGCGGCAGCCAAGGCGGGGCCGGCACGCCCTTGACGGGCCATTTGGTAGCCATCGATGGTGGTCACCACCGAGGACGACTCACCGGGGAGGTTGACCAAAATCGCTGTGGTCGA
>CAMBXY010000149.1 GCA_945871945.1 Bordetella parapertussis | reverse complement strand
GCAAGCGCAGCGTCGCCGGTGGTTTTCAACAGCCAAGTGCCGATATCGAGTTCGTTGCTGCGCAGGCAAAGAATGGCGTCATCTAACTCACGCGCCATTTGCAAGGGGTACCAAGTGTCACCGGCTTGGTGAATGGCTTCTATGCTGCTGGGCAACTCCGCTTTAGGCGCAGACACGGTGACAGTGGCTGAACGCTTGGCGCGGTCAATCTGCACATTCACATAGCCATAGTTCAAACTGTCGGCAGTGGTGGTTTTGTGCAAAGGGTTCAAAGCCACGCCTTGGCCTTGGGCGGCCATACCAGCGCGTTGACTGTTGGCTGGCAGGGCATGGGCGTGCTTGGCCACCACCTGCGCAAACTGCGCAGGCTTGGCAATCGCGTCGACCAAGCGCCAATCCACCGCTTTTTGGCCGCGCACACCTTCCACGCTGGTGCAAAAAATATCGGCAAGGTCATGGCGCACATGGCGCTTGTCGGTGATGCGGGTCAAGCCGCCCGTGCCTGGCAACACACCCAACAGCGGCACTTCCGGCAAAGACACGCTGGAAGAGCGGTCATCCACCAACACAATTTCGTCACAGGCCAGCGCCAACTCGTAGCCGCCGCCGGCACATGCGCCGTTCACAGCCGCAACAAATTTCAAACCGCTGTGGCGACTGCTGTCTTCTATGCCGTTACGGGTTTCATTGGTGAATTTACAAAAATTCACTTTCCAAGCATGGCTGGACAAACCCAACATGAAGATATTGGCGCCCGAGCAAAAAATCCGGTCTTTCAAACTGGTGACCACCACCGACTTAACCTCGGGGTGCTCAAAACGCAGGCGTTGCAAGACGTCGTGCAACTCGATGTCCACGCCCAAGTCGTAGGAATTGAGTTTGAGTTTGTAGCCTGGCAAGATGCCGCCGTCTTCTTGAATATCCAAAGACAAAGTGGCAAGCTCGCCCTCAACCTTCAGTGACCAATGGCGGTAAAGGCTGGGTTTTGTTTGGTAATCGACCTTGAAGTCTGACATGCGGGCATTCCTTTGGAGCTGTGCATCATCCTGCTGAAATGCGCCAAATTTACGCACTATATTGCACGTTATTGATTTTGCGACAGGTAAGCTTTTTTCAGCGCCTGAAAACTGGCTTCTTGCGACTGCTGGCTGGTGTCAATGTGCAAATCCGCCTTGGCGTAAAACGGCGAGCGGCTACTGAGAATGCGACGCAAATCTTGCATAGCCTCGGTGCTGGCCGCCATGGGGCGGGTGTCGCCTTGGGCCAAGACGCGGGCCATATGGTCTTCGGGCGTGGCTTGCAACCACATGGTGAAGCATTGCGCCAGCAGCATATTGAAGGTGGCTTCCTCGGACACCAAGCCACCGGGGGTGGCCAGCACCGCATGGGGATGCTGTGCCAAGCTGTCCTCTAAGGCACGACGCTCGTAGCGGCGGTAAGCCTGCGGCCCGTACAGGCCGTGAATTTCACTGATGCTGCAACCCGCCAGTTGTTCAATGACGCGGCTGAGTTCGACAAACACATAGCCCAACTCTTTGGCCAAACGCTGACCCAAGGTGGATTTACCCGCCCCGCGCAAGCCAATCAGGGCAATATGCTGACGGCGCAAACTGCCGCTGGCGGGGGCCTCTTCCAGCAAGCTCACCAAGCTGCATTGCAAAGCTTTGGCGACTTGCAACAAAACCAATATAGAAGCGTTACCCGTGCCGGCTTCCAAGTTGGCCCAATGCCGCTCGGACACTTGGGCACGCGCTGCCGCGGCTTTGCGCGACAAACCCCGTCGGCCACGCAGTTGCCGCACCCGCACGGCCAAAGCCATCAGGTAAGGGTGTTTTTCGTCTAGGGGTATGTTGCGCATACATGCACTTTAATGCATCTTATGCGCAAGCCTTTTTCAGGTGTCCTTAGACACCGTGATGGTGGGAAATTTGGACGAAAAGTCTTTCGCCTTGGCAGCCACCGCCACGGCCAATTGCCGCGCCACGGCTTTGTAAATGCCCGTCACTTCTCCGTCGGGGTCGGCCACCACGCTTGGCAGGCCGCTGTCGGCTTGCACGCGAATAGCCATGCTCAAGGGCAAAGCGCCCAAGTAAGTCATGCCCTCGGCTTGCGCCATTTTTTTGCCGCCTTCAACGCCAAAAATGTGTTCCGCGTGACCGCATTGGCTGCACACATGGACCGCCATGTTTTCCACCACGCCCAAAATGGGCACGCCCACCTTTTGGAACATGCGAATGCCCTTCAAGGCGTCAATCAGGGCAATGTCTTGCGGCGTGGTGACGATGACCGCGCCGGTCAGCGGCACGCGTTGGCTCAGCGTCAACTGTATGTCGCCAGTGCCTGGGGGCATATCAACAATCAAATAATCCAAGTCGCGCCAGTTGGTTTGGCGCAGCAGTTGCTCGAGCGCCTGCGTGGCCATGGGGCCGCGCCACACCATGGCTTGGTCTTGCGCCACCAAAAACCCAATCGACATCACTTGCACACCGTGGGCTTCCAAGGGTTGCATGGTTTTGCCATCTGCGCTTTCAGGGCGGCCCGACAAACCCATCATCATGGGTTGGCTGGGGCCGTAAATATCGGCGTCGAGCAAACCCACGCTGGCACCTTCGGCGGCCAAAGCCAAAGCCAAATTGGCCGCGGTGGTGCTTTTGCCCACCCCGCCTTTGCCAGACGCCACGGCAATGATGTTTTTCACCTGCGGCAACAAGGCAACGCCAGGCTGGGCCGCATGGGCAATCACTTTGCTGCTGACTTTGACTTTCACCGAGGTGACGCCGGCGACTTGCCCGACCACGTTTTGCAATTGCTGCTCGAAAGCCGACCACAGGCTTTTGGCGGGATAGCCCAATTCCACCTCAAACGACACCGCACCGCCGTCGATGCGCAGGTTTTTCAGCGACTTGCTGCTGACGAAGTCTTGGCCCGTGAGGGGGTCGGCCACGGTTTTCAAGGCTGTGGTGACGTCTTGTTCGCTCAAGGGCATGTGTACTCCAGTGTGTCTGTCAAGCAAAAGGCTGTAGTCTAGCCAGCCTATAAAGATGACGCCTTTGCGATGGGCAATGCCCTGAGGCAATCCACTCATCAGCCCGCCCCGCTTAGCAAGCATTTACGCCAAGCCCTGAGGCAATCCACCCATCATTCCGCCCCGCTTAGCAAGCATTGACGCCAAGCCCTGAGGCAATCCACCCATCACCCCGCCCCGCTTGCTCGCCCTCCGCTCACTGCCGCAAGCGGCAATGTTCGCTTAGCGTGCAAGCACAGCGTGTCTGTCTGATGGTTGCATTTGTGTCCTAGGCCAGCAAACTTCTGGTGAGCCGCGTCAAGGCGGTCGGGCCGACTCGAACATTGCCGCTTGCGGCAGTGAGAGGCGACCGAGCCGCCATGGCGGGGCTTAGCGTTAATGTTCGCTTAGCGGGCGAGCACAGTGGGGCGGGCTGATCATTGACGAAAGTAGCAAGGCATAAAATCAAACTCTTACTCAGTATTGACCCCTCATGACCCAGCGCCGCTTATTTGTCACCACCGCCCTGCCCTATGCCAATGGCAACTTTCACATCGGGCACATGATGGAGTACATCCAAGCCGATATTTGGGTTCGTTACCAACGCATGCAGGGCCATGCGGTGAATTTTGTCTGCGCCGACGACACGCATGGCGCGCCCATCATGATCGCGGCCGAAAAAGCCGGCCTCACGCCGCAGCAGTTTGTCGCCAATATCGCGGCGGGCCGTCAGCAATACCTTGATGGTTTTCACATAGCGTTTGACAACTGGCACAGCACCGATGCGCCCGAAAACCACGCCTTGGCGCAGCAGATTTACCGCGAGTTGCGCGACCTGCCCGCAGAAAAAGGTGGCACGCTGATTGAACGCAAAACCATAGAGCAGTTTTTCGATCCTGAGAAAAACATGTTCTTGCCCGACCGCTTCATCAAGGGCGAGTGCCCCAAGTGCGGCGCCAAAGACCAGTACGGCGACAACTGCGAAAACTGTGGCGCGGT
>CAMBXY010000148.1 GCA_945871945.1 Bordetella parapertussis | reverse complement strand
ACCCAAGCCTTTTGTGGCGACTGCAACCGCGCTCGCTTGTCTACCGAGGGACAGCTGTACCTTTGCCTGTTTGCCGCGCAAGGCCACGATTTGCGCAGCCTGTTGCGCAATGGGGCCTCGGACGCTGACATTGCCTCTGCGATTGGCCTTATTTGGAACCAGCGTGACGACCGTTACTCGGAGTTGCGTGGGCAAAACCTGCAACCGCCTCCCGTACCTGGGCAAAAACGCGTTGAGATGAGCTATATAGGCGGCTGAGCCTTAGGCTTGATGTTGCTCAGTCATCCCACCTCGCAAGACATCACCGGCTGGGTATTGGCTGGCGGACAAGGTCAGCGTATGGGTGGCGCAGACAAGGGTTTGCAACTCTTTCAAGGTCAAGCTTTGGCCTTGAGAGCGGCCCAACGCTTAGCGCCCCAAGTTCATGGGGTCAAACTCAATGCCAACCGCCATATCCCCGACTACGAAGACTGGGGCTACGAAGTTCATGCTGACAGCGTGGACGGGTTTGCGGGACCTTTGGCGGGCATGCTGACGGGCTTGCAACACTGCGACACCGAATGGCTGCTGTGTGTGCCGTGTGACAGTCCTTTTTTTCCGTCAGATTTGGCTCAGCGTTTAAGCATGGCCTTGGACGCTCAACAGTCGCTGATAGCCACGGCTTGGGGGGCCGAGGTCGCATCCACAGGTGAAACCGTGTGCAGGCCACAACCGGTGTTTTGCTTGCTGCATATGTCCTTGCAGCAAAGCCTACAAGATTTTTTGCGCTCAGGTGGACGCAAGATTGACAGTTGGACTTCTCAACATACCAACGCCCGCATGGACTTCAACCTGCCCCACGACCACCGCCATGCGTTTGCCAACGCCAACACATGGCAGGAATTGAAAGACTTAGAGTCCTAAGCTGTTTTTGCTGCTGGGGTGTCTTCCTCAAAGACTGTCTGAATCGGACCAGGCGTTTCTTTTCGGGCAAACAAAGAGTACATGGTTGGCACCACAAAAATGGTCAGCAAGGTACCCAAAGACATGCCACCCACAATCACCCAACCAATTTGCTGACGGCTTTCTGAGCCCGCCCCCGTAGCCAATGCCAAGGGAATGGCGCCCAGCACCATGGCGCCAGTGGTCATCAAAATAGGGCGCAAGCGCAAAGTGGCTGATTGGTGAACGGCTTCTAAGGCGCTCATGCCAGTCATGCGCAATTGATTGGCAAACTCAACAATCAAAATGCCGTGCTTGGTGATCAAACCCACCAGGGTGATGAGGCCAATTTGACTGTAAACATTCAGCGTGCTTCCTGTCCATTGCAGCGCCAATAGCGCACCCACCATGGACAAAGGTACGGACAGCAAAATCACAAAGGGATCGACAAAACTCTCGAACTGCGCTGCCAAGACCAAAAAGATAAACACCAAGGCCAGCACAAACACGCCAGTCAGCGAGCCTGAAGACTGCACAAATTCACGCGAATTGCCGTTGACATCGGTGGTGTAACCAGTCTTGAGCACTTTGTCAGTGACGCCTTTCATGAAGGTCAAAGCCTGACCCAATGAATAGCTAGGGGCCAGATTGGCGGTGAAGGAGACACTGCGGCGTTGTGAAAAGTGATTAAGTTCACGCGGCACCACCACCTCTTTCATCTTCACCAAAGCCGACAAAGGCACCATGGTGTCGGCGCGGCCGCGAACAAAAATTTTCTCTACATCCATAGGCGTGTTGCGGTTCTTGGCTTCGGTTTGCACCACCACATCGTATTGTTCGCCACCCCGCTTGTACTGGGTAACGCTGCGCCCGCCCATGGCGGTCTCCACCGCACGAGCGATGACATCTACAGGAATGCCCAAATCGGCTGCGCGTTCGCGGTCTACCTCTAAGCTGATCTCGGGCTTGTTCAAACGCAAGTCCACATCCATGCTAATAATGCCTGGGTTTTTAGCCACTTCATCTTGAATAGTCTTGGTGACTTTGGCCAGGTTTTCGTAACTGTCGTTGGTCAGTACCACGAAGTTGAAAGGTCGCTCGCGAAAAGCTTGGCCCAGAGAAGGCGGGGTAATGGGAAAGGCCATCACGCCGGACATGCCGCCCATGGCAGGCATCATTTCACGCGCCATGTCCAAGGTGCTGCGTTTGCGCTTATCCCATGGCAAAGCAACTAAAAACACCGCGCCTTGGGCCACCGTGGGGTTGCCCACCACCGCAAAAAATTTATCGAACTCGCTGTATTTACGCCCGATTTTCTCCAGCATATTGACGTACTTGGAGGTGTAGTCGAGGGTGGCGCCATCAGGTCCGTTGATGATGACCAAAATCACGCCTCGGTCTTCCATGGGCGACAACTCGCTCTTGGCATTGATGAACAACTGGTATGAGCCGTAAGCCGCCAACAACATGACACCCACCACCAACCAACGGCGCGAAAACTGCACGCCACCGAAGCGCCAAGCGGTGAGGGTCCAGCGCAATAAACGCCCATAGCCGGAAGTCAAACCTTCCAGCAAGCGCCCCATGCCTCGGTCAAAGAAGGAGGGATGGGGATTGTGTTTAAGGAGTTTGGAACACATCATGGGTGAAAGCGACAAAGCCACCACGCCTGAGACCATCACCGAACCAGCCAAGGCCAGTGCAAACTCGGCGAACAGTCGACCGGTACGCCCAGGCGTGAACGCTAAGGGGGCAAACACCGCGACAAGCGTCAAGGTCATGGCGACCACAGCAAAACCAATTTCTCTCACCCCCTTGATGGAAGCAGCAAACGGCTCCATCCCCTGTTCGATATAGCGGTAAATGTTCTCCAGCACCACGATGGAGTCGTCGACCACCAAGCCAATCGCCAAGACCAGCGCCAGCAAAGTGAGTGAGTTGATGGAGAAACCAAACAAGGCCATCAAGGTAAAAGTACCTATCAGGGACACCGGAATGGTGATGAGGGGAATGATCGAGGCGCGCAAGGTGCGCAAGAACACAAAGATGACCAAAGACACCAAGGCCGCAGCTTCAAAAATGGTGTAGAAAACAGCTTCAATGGATTTTTCGATGAATACCGATGAATCGTTGGCCACTTCGATATTCACGCCAGAGGGCAGGTTTTCCTTGATGCGCGGCATCATCGCTGTGATGGCTTTGCTCAGTTCCAAAGGGTTGGCAGTGGAGTTACGCAGCACGCCCAAAGCAATCGATTCGTTGCCGTTGTAGCGGACTGCAAAACGCTCGGCCAAAGGGCCTTGCTCTATGCGGGCCACGTCGCGAAGTCTTATTGACATGCCGTTCACATTGCGAATAACGATATCGCCAAACTCTTCGGGTTGTTGCAAATCGGTAGCTGTGGTGATGTTGAACTCACGCATTTGGCTCTCGACCCTGCCAGCAGGCACCTCAACATTGGACTTGCGCAAAGCATCCTCAATGTCTTGGCTGGTCAGGCGGTAGGCGGCGAGTCGGTCGCTGTCTAGCCAAACCCGCATGGCGTATTTGCGTTCACCAAAAATACGTACATCAGCCACACCTGGCGCGGTTTGCATCATGGGCTTGGCAATCCGGTTGGCCAAATCCGTGAGTTGCAAAGTGTTCATGGTGTCCGAACTGAAGGACAGCCAAATCACGGGAAATGCATCAGCTTCCACCTTGGCAATCACCGGTTCATCGATGCCCACAGGCAGTCGCTGGCGCACCCGCGAAACTTTGTCGCGCACATCAGAAGCGGCGGCGTCAGGGTCGCGTGTGAGTGAAAATTTCACAGTGATTTGACTTTGCTCTTGGCGGCTGATGGAGGTGATGACGTCCAAGCCCTCAACACCAGAGAGTGAGTCTTCTAAAACCTTGGTGACCTGCGACTCCACCACTGCGCTGGAAGCACCCAAATAACGGGTTTCCACTGTGACCGTGGGGTTGTCGATCTTGGGGTACTCACGAATGACCAGTCGGTTGAAGGACACCAGCCCAACCAAAACAATCAGCAGTGACAAAACGGTGGCAAAAACCGGCCGACGTATCGACAACTCAGGCAATTGCATATCAGTTCCTAGACTCGGTGACACGCAAGGCCGTGCCGTCTTTTTGCAAGCGATGTTGACCGGCCACCACCACCGT
>CAMBXY010000147.1 GCA_945871945.1 Bordetella parapertussis | reverse complement strand
GCGGCGTTGTAGGGGGTGTTGACGTCTTGCAAAGGTGCATCATTAGGTTTCATGTTTATCGACGGCGTGCGCCGCCCCCCAGTAAGCCGCCCAACACACCGCGGACAATTTCACGACCAATGGCCGACCCCACGGTTCTCACCGCGCTTTTCATCACCAGTTGAGCCACGCCGTCATGGCGCCCGCCGCGTGGGCCTGAGCTGCCAAACAGCATGTCAGACACACCGGCCATCAAGCCGCCACCTTCTTCAGATGTCGCCCCTTTGATTTGGTTTTGGGCTTGTTGCACCGCGGCCTCGTCCATGGCGGGCGCTCGCCCTTTGATCATCTCGTAGGCGGACTCGCGGTCCAAGGTTTTTTCATAGATGCCAGCCACCAGCGAGGTTTGCAGCAATGTCTGGCGTTGCTCAGAAGTGATGGGGCCGAGTTGGCTGCCCGGGGGCAACACAAACACGCGCTCGGTCTCGCTAGGGCGGCCCTTGGCGTCGAGCAGGCTGACCAGCGCTTCGCCCACGGCCAAATCGGTGATGGCCGCTTCTATGTCCAAGCCCTTTTTCGGGCGCATGGTTTGCGCGGTGGCGGCCACGGCTTTTTGGTCGCGTGGGGTGAAGGCACGCAGCACATGCTGCACGCGGTTGCCGAGTTGTGCCAGCACGCTGTCGGGAATATCCAGCGGGTTTTGTGTGACGAAATACACGCCCACGCCTTTGGAGCGCACCAAGCGCACCACCAACTCGATGCGCTCAATCAAGGCTTTGGGCGCTTCATTGAACAGCAAATGCGCTTCATCAAAGAAAAACACCAGCTTCGGTTTATCGGGGTCGCCAATCTCTGGCAGTTGCTCGAACAACTCAGACAGCATCCACAGCAAAAACGTGGCGTACAGACGCGGCGAATTCATCAGCTTATCGGCCGCCAATATATTTACGATACCGTGACCATGGCCGTCGGTTTGCATGAAGTCGTGGATGTCGAGCATGGGCTCGCCAAAGAACTTGTCACCGCCTTGCTGATCGACTTGCATCAAACCGCGCTGTATCGCGCCTATGCTGGCCGCGCTGACGTTGCCGTACTCGGTGGTGAATTCCTTGGCGTTGTCGCCCACATACTGCAGCATGGCCCGCAGGTCTTTCAGGTCCAGCAACAGCATGCCGCGGTCATCGGCGATTTTGAACACCAAATTGAGCACACCCTCTTGGGTGTCGTTCAAATTGAGCATGCGCCCCAACAGCAGGGGGCCCATGTCGCTGACGGTGGCGCGAACCGGGTGACCTTGCTCGCCAAACACATCCCACAAAGCGGTGGGGCAGGGCGCAAAAGCGGGGGTGTCCAAGCCGCGGTCTTTCAAGACAGCGGCCATTTTGTCGGAGAGTTTGCCCGTTTGGCTCATGCCGGTGAGGTCACCTTTCACATCAGCCATGAACACCGGCACACCCAAACGCGAGAGGCTTTGCGCCATGGTTTGCAAGGTGACGGTTTTGCCCGAACCCGTGGCACCGGTGATCAGGCCGTGGCGGTTGGTCAACTCGGGCAGCAAAAAGCACTGTGCCGAAGCATTGCGGGCAATCAAGAGGGGGTCAGACATGAAACAGAGCTTAGCGCAAAGAGGCGTCAGAAACGGCTTGGGTCGACTCAGTATTGACCCGACGTGCGCCATTGAAGCGCTTGGCCCAATAGCTCTCTCGCATGTCTTCAATGCGAACTTCACCGCCCGAGCGTGGCGAATGAATGAACTTGCCTTCACCAATATAAATACCCACATGGCTGAAAGCGCGCCGTAGAGTGTTGAAAAACACCAAGTCCCCGGGTTGCAGTTCGGTTTTGTCAATTTTTTCAGTGCTGGCGGCTTGTGCCTTGGCGTTATGCGGCAAGACCAAACCCAAGGTGTTTTCATACATGGCTTGGACAAAACCACTGCAATCAAAACCTTGCTGGCCTGTACCACCTCGGCGGTAGGGGGTACCTAAATAACCCATGGCGTTGACCACCAATTCAGAGGCTTGGGTGCTGACGTTTTGACCGACCGCGCCCACCTTTTGGCCTACATCGACGACAGCTTGCACCACCCCGCGCTGTATGAGCAGCAAGTCGAGGTCGTCATGTGCGGCGTTGTTGGGGGCGGCGTTTGCCCCCAAAGCGTACAGAAAAGATAGCGATATCAAGTGTTTAAGCATCGAGGTAGATCATACCTTTGTGAGCAAAGGGACTTGCTTAAGCCAGCGGCGCTTCAACATTTCCACGGTCCCGTTGGTTAATCTGTGGGTTCATTGATTGAATATTTGCCCATACAATAAATGGAATCAGACTATTTCACTTTTGATCCTGAAAAGGACAGGCTTAATCTCCTGAAGCATGGTTTATCTTTGCTGCATGGCGTGGATGTTTATCTGTCTCCCGACAAATTGACCCTCACATCATCCCGAAAAGCGGGGGAGCGTTTGATGGATGTCGCTGACGTGGAGCAACAGGTGTGTGTATTGGTTTACGTGCTCAGAGACAAGGATGTTCGATTCATTTCTCTGCGACTTGCTTCAAAACAAGAAAGGGGGCTTTATGACAAGTGGAAAAACCGCTGTAGCTAAAAAGGATGCTGCAATTAGCTACGACCTTGAGTCAGATTTATACGACCCAAATGATCGCAAGGCGGTTGAAGCCTTTTGGCGAACGGCCACCATTAAACGCGGTCGTGGGCGCCCTGCCTCTGATCTTAAGCGCCCCACCCTCAATATGCGGGTCGACGCAGATGTGTTGGACGCGTTCAAAGCCACTGGCCCTGGATGGCAAACCCGTATCAATGCCGTTTTACTTGAAGCTGTCCGTAAAGGGCTTTGAAGGACAATGGATCGATTGACCTCTTAAACCCATTGAAGGAAAGCTATGTTTCGCGCACTTTTACTAGAAAAAGAACCTCAATTTCACGCCTCTGTTCAGTCGCTGGATGAAAGCCGCTTGCCAGATGCCGATGTGCATGTGCGCGTCGCTTATTCCACCCTGAACTACAAAGACGGCTTGGCGATCACCAACAAAAGCCCTGTGGTGCGCGCTTGGCCCATGGTGGCGGGCATTGATGGTGCGGGAACCGTCATCGCGTCCAGCCACCCCCACTGGAAAGCTGGCGACAGCTTTGTGCACAACGGCTGGGGCGTGGGCGAAACCCATTGGGGTTGTTTGGCTGAGCAGGCCAAGCTTAAAGGCGATGGGTTGGTCAAGCTTCCCCCCGCTTTCACCCCGCGCCAAGCCATGGCCATTGGCACAGCAGGTTACACCGCCATGTTGTGCGTCATGGCCTTAGAGCAGCAAGGTGTCAAGCCTGGCAGCGGCGAGGTGTTGGTCACGGGTGCCACAGGCGGTGTGGGCAGTGTCGCTATCGCCGTGCTGGCCAAATTGGGCTACCAAGTGGTGGCCGCTACGGGCAAAACCAGCGAAGAAGCTTATTTGAAAGGCTTGGGCGCACACAGTTTGATGGACCGCGCCGAGTTGTCGGCTGCTGGCAAACCGTTTCAAAAAGAACGCTGGGCGGGGGTGGTCGACGCGGTGGGCTCACACACCTTGGCCAATGTGCTGGCGCAAACCCGCTATGGCGGCGCGGTGGCGGCTTGTGGTTTGGCGCAGGGCATGGATTTGCCCACCACCGTCATGCCGTTTATTTTGCGCAATGTTCGCTTGATCGGGGTTGACTCCGTCATGGCGCCTTTGGCACTGCGCCAGCAAGCCTGGGCGCGTTTGGCCCAAGACCTGGATATCGCCAAGCTGGAAAGCATGATTGAAGAAGTGGATTTAGACCACGCCGCCGAGCGTGCTCAGGCACTCATGGCGGGGCAGGTGCGCGGCCGTGTGGTGGTGAGGATTTAAGCCATGTTGATGGATGCAGATGAATCCCAGTTGGTGTTGATCGATTACCAAGACAAGTTTTTACCCGCTCTGTGGGAGGGCCAAGCCTGTTGGGACAACGCCCTCAAGCTGGCGCAAGCCGCGCATCTTTTGGGCCTGCCGGTGTGGGGCACCGAGCAAAACCCTTCTCGCTTGGGCAATCTCTCACCCGCCATGAAAGCCTTGTGCAGGCAAACCCTGTCCAAAATGCATTTCAGTGCTTGCGAGGA
>CAMBXY010000146.1 GCA_945871945.1 Bordetella parapertussis | reverse complement strand
GCCATTCGTTGGCGCTTGGCCTCAAGCTTTCCCAAGTCGCTAGACACTATTTACGGCGCAGCCGAAACCTTTGCGAAAAAAGTGGGTGAGCTCAGTGGCGGTAAATTTGTTATTTCTTCCCATGCCGCAGGTGAACTCATGCCGCCGTTTGGCGTGGTCGACGGCGTGCAAAACGGCACGGTGGAAGTCGCGCACACAGCGCCTTACTATTTCTTTGGTAAGGATGAAACCTTCGCTTTAGGTTGCGCCATTCCTTTTGGCTTGAACAGCCGCCAAATGACATCTTGGATGTTCCAAGGCAATGGTTTGAAACTCATGCGTGAGTTTTACAAGCAATACAGCATCGTCAATTTCCCTGGCGGCAACACCGGCGTGCAAATGGGTGGCTGGTACCGCAAGGAAATCAAATCTGCGGCGGATATCAAGGGCTTGAAATTCCGCGTCGGCGGTTTTGCAGGCAAAGTCATTGAGCGCATGGGCGGTGTGCCGCAAAACATCCCAGGCGGCGAAATTTACCAAGCACTTGAAAAAGGCACCATTGATGCGGCAGAGTGGATTGGTCCCTATGACGACCAAAAACTGGGCTTCAACAAGGTGGCACCGTTTTATTACTACCCAGGTTGGTGGGAGGGTGGTCCGCAGTTGGACATCTTCGTCAATGACAAGGCCTACAACAGCTTGTCGGCCGAAAACAAAGCCATTGTGGAATGTGCGGCGGCCTTCGCTCACGTGGATTGCCAAGCCAAATACGATGCACGCAACCCCATTGCTTTAAAGCAATTGGTGGCCAGTAAAACCAAGGTCTTGCCTTTCCCCAAAGATGTGATGGATTTAGCCTTCAAAGAGTCCATGGCCTTGTACGACGAACTTAGTACCAAAAACCCCAACTGGAAAAAAGTCTACGCCGACTATTCTGCTTTCCGCCGCGAACAAAACCTGTGGTTCCGCTTTGCCGAAGCCTCATTCGACCGTTATATGCAAAGCGTCAAGCTTTAAAAGGATTCCATGACCCTCTCTATGTACCAGGCCAGCGTGCCGCGCATTGTCAATATGTTGACCAACCTAGACCATCTGCTGGACAAGGCGTTGGTGCATATTGAAAGCAAAAAATGGAATGAAGCCGCTTTAACCCAGTTTCGGCTTTACCCCGATATGCTTCCCTTGACGCGGCAGGTGCAAATTGCCTGCGATACCGCCAAAGGCGTGGTGGCCAAGTTGGCGGGGGTTGACGTACCTGCTTATGAAGACAATGAAGTCAGCTTTGCTGATCTGAAGCAACGCATTGCCAAAACCATGGCTTTTGTCAATGGTTTTAGCGCGGCTCACATCGACGGCAGCGAAGACAAAGACATCGTCACCAAGCGCGGCGATGTGGAAACCCATTACAAGGGCATGCAGTTTTTACTCAACCACGCCATGCCCAATATCTATTTCCATGTCACCACCGTCTATGCCATGTTCAGGCACAACGGGGTTGAAATAGGCAAGCGAGATTATTTAGGCAAGATATAAAAAAAGCCCCGTCAGGGGCTTTTTTCATGGCGTGGCTGGCTCGTTCAGGGCTTTTGAGCCGCAGCATCCTTTTCCATCGCATCTTGCATCAACTTCATGGGGTCGTCGGCTGGAGCTTCGCCCCCTGCGGTCGGTGGCGTCTGTATGGCGGTGGCGTCCGCGTCCGCCTGCGTGGCATTCATCATCTCGGTTTGCACCTGCTCCATATTCAGGGTTTCTTCTTTGTCCAAACCGCTGGAAACAATGCCGGGGAAGGCGATGATGAGTCCCACCATGATGATTTGAATCACCACAAACGGCACAGCCCCCCAGTAAATTTGACCGGTGGTGACGGGCTCAATGGTTTTTTGTGTGGGCTTGTCAAAGTAGGCTTTGATGGGTGCCACACTTCTCAGGTAGAACAGCGCAAAACCAAACGGCGGATGCATGAACGAGGTTTGCATATTCACAGCAAGCAACACACCAAACCAGATCAAGTCGATGCCCAGCATTTCAGCGACGGGCCCCAGCAAGGGCACCACAATGAAAGCCAACTCGAAAAAGTCGAGGAAGAAGGCCAGTATAAAAATCAAAATATTGACAACAATCAAAAAGCCCATTTGTCCGCCAGGCAAGTCCCCTAAGAGATGCTCTACCCATTTGTGTCCGTCCACACCTTGGAACACCAAACTGAAGCAGGTGGACCCAATCAAGATGAACAACACAAAGCTGGCCAGCTTGGTGGTGGAAGTCAAGGCTTGGCGCAGCAACAGCCAACTGAGGCGACCGCGAGACACCGCCATGATGATGGCGCCCAATGCACCCATGGCGCCGCCCTCGGTGGGGGTGGCAATGCCCAAGAAGATCGTGCCCAAGACCAAAAAGATCAGCAATAAGGGCGGGATCAACACAAAAGTGACTCTTTCAGCCATGCGCGAAAGCAGGCCAAGACGCAGGTTTTTGTTCAACACGGCCAATACAAAAGCCAGCAAAACACCGGCGCACAATGACACCACAATGGTTTCATCGGTGGGCGGGTTCATTCCTTCCACGCCTTTGAAGTAAGAGACCACTGCGCCGTAGTTTTGTCCCAAGGCAATAGCAGAGCCCGCGCTGACAATGGTGAGAAACAGCAGGGACTTCAGACCCGACTTGCCACTGTCTTCGCGAATCGTGCGTGCTTCCATGGGCAGTGCGGGCACCCATTCCGGCTTGATGAAGGCGATGATGATCACGTAGCTCACATACATGGCCGCAAGCATGAAGCCAGGGATGAAAGCGCCTTTGTACATTTCGCCCACACTGCGCCCGAGTTGGTCGGCCAAGATAATCAGCACCAGTGAGGGCGGGATGATTTGCGCCAAGGTGCCTGAGGCGGCAATCACACCAGACGCCAATCGACGGTCATAGCCGTAGCGCAGCATGATGGGCAGGGAGATCAGGCCCATGGAAATCACCGAGGCCGCCACCACACCGGTGGTGGCCGCCAGCAAAGTACCCACGAAAATGACGGCAAATGCCAGACCGCCACGAATGGGGCCAAACAACTGGCCAATCGTATCGAGCAAGTCTTCGGCCATGCCGCTGCGCTCGAGAATTAAGCCCATCAAGGTAAAGAAGGGAATGGCCAGCAAGGTGTCGTTTTGCATGATGCCAAAGATGCGCAAGGGCAGGGCTTGCAGCAAGGCCTCGGGCAGCACGCCAAGTTCGACCCCCACTAAACCAAAAAACAAGCCGCAGGCTCCCAGGCTGAAGGCCACGGGAAAACCCATCAGCAAAAAGACAATCAGACCCAAGAACATGATGGGTGCTAAGTTTTGAATAAAAAATTCCATGGTGTTTCTTCCTGTCTCAGGCCTGTTGTTGGGCTTTGGCTTCGGCCAACTTGCGTATGTCTTCTGCCAGCAACTCTTCGGCGCTCTTCTCGTCTTTTTTCAAGGTGGGGTCTTCAATCAGACCTTGTAAAAACGCCACGCGCTTGATTAACTCTGACACACCTTGTAACCACAGCAGACCAAACCCTAAGGGCAGCATGGCGTAGACCGGCCAACGGATGAGGCCGCCTGCATTAGAGGACATTTCATTGCTGATAAAGCCCTTTAAGAAAAAAGGAAAGCCAAACCACAAAATGGCAGTACACATGGGAAGTAAAAACACAGTGAACCCAAAAATATCGATAAGGGTTTGGGTGCGTCTTGAAAAACGGGAGTAAATCACATCGATCTTGACGTGCTCATTGTTGAGCAAGGTGTAACCTGCAGCCAGTAAAAATGAGGCAGCGAAAAAATACCACTGAATTTCCAAAAAAGCGTTGGAGCTGGTGTTGAAAATTTTACGCACCAAGGCGTTGATCGCACTGACCAAGGTGGCCGCCAAAATCAACCAGATCACATATTTGCTTAACCAAGTATTGAGACGGTCTACGCCGTTTGAAAAACCCATCAGTGCGCCCATGGCCGTCTCCCGAAAAATGATGGGCAATTGTAGGGGTTAAAGCATCAGTTTTTAGTTGCTGTACGCGACAGCTTGCGGTAGAGCGTTGCTCGGCTGATTCCCAGCGCTTTGGCAGCTTGCGCCACATTGCCGCGGGATGAATCGATGGCTTTGCGAATCATGGCCGATTGCAATT
>CAMBXY010000145.1 GCA_945871945.1 Bordetella parapertussis | reverse complement strand
GTCGCGCCTGCCGGTCCGCCGAAGTCGACGTTGGGCGCGTTTTTCAACAGGTTCATGGGTGGGGAGCCCATGAAGCTGGCCACAAAGGTGGTGGCCGGCCGGTTGTAAACCTCTTCAGGTGTGCCGAACTGCTCCATGTGACCGCTGTTCATCACAATCATGCGCTCAGCCAGTGTCATGGCCTCGACCTGATCGTGTGTGACAAATAAGCTGGTGATGCCCAATTCGCGGTGCAGCTTTTGAATCTCCAGCCGGGTCTGGGCGCGCAGCTTAGCGTCCAGATTCGAAAGCGGCTCGTCAAATAAAAACACCTGCGGCTGTCGCACAATGGCACGGCCCATGGCCACGCGCTGGCGTTGGCCGCCGGATAACTCTCGTGGCTTTCTGTGCAGCAGATGCAACAGCTCCAAAATGCCTGCAGCCTTGTCCACCCGGGCCTTGATTTCTTCTTTAGGAAGCTTGGCAATTTTCAAGCCATAGGCCATGTTGTCATACACGCTCATATGCGGGTACAGCGCGTAGTTCTGGAAAACCATGGCGATATCTCGCTCGGCTGGTTCCAACTCATTGACTACGCGTTCACCAATGGACACAGTACCTGCAGTGATGGCCTCCAGGCCCGCCACCATGCGCAGCAGCGTGGATTTGCCGCAGCCCGATGGCCCGACGATGACGACAAACTCGCCATCGTGAATCTCCGCACTCAGATCTTGAATGACGGTATTGCCCTTGGCTCCTGTGCCATAGGTTTTTTGGAGGTGAGACAAAGTGATGGAAGCCATGTTATTTCTCGGTATCGACCAGGCCCTTGACGAACCATTTCTGCATCAGCACCACAACCAAAGCGGGTGGTAGCACAGCCAAAATTGCTGTTGCCATGACCAGGTTCCACTCCACTTGCGAGTCGGCCCCTGCGGTCATGCTGCGTATACCCATGACGATGGGGTACATGCGTTCTTCGGTACTCATGAGCAAGGGCCAAAGGTATTGGTTCCAGCCATAGATGAACTGGATCACAAACAAAGCTGCGATGCTGGTGCGCGACAAGGGCAGCAGCACGTCCCAGAAAAAGCGCATGGGCGAGGCGCCGTCCATCTTGGCTGCTTCGGTTAGCTCATCGGGCACAGTCATGAAAAACTGCCGGAACAAAAAAGTGGCCGTAGCCGAGGCAATGAGCGGGATGGTCAAACCTGCAAAACTGTTGATCATCCCGAAGTCGGCGACCACTTTGTAGGTGGGCACAATCCGCACTTCCACCGGTAGCATTAAGGTGATAAAGATGCCCCAGAACACCGCTTTGCGAAACGGGAAATTGAAATAAACAATGGCAAATGCGCTGAGCAAAGAGATAACGATTTTGCCAAAGGCAATACTCAAAGCTGTGACAAGGCTGACCCACATCATCCTCGCCACAGGAACCTGGCTGGTCACTCCGGGGCCTTCTCCCAGCAAGATGGCGCGGTAGTTGTTGACAGCGTCTTGGCCAAACCAGATCGGAATGGGCGACTGGGCCATCTCCTGTGCTGAATGGGTCGATCCGACAAAGGCCAAGTAAATAGGGAACACGATGACCAAAACGCCCAAAACCAGCAGGCTGTGAGAGATGAAGTCCAAAAAGCGGTGACGTTCAACCATGTCAGTAATTAACCTTGCGCTCAATGTAGCGAAATTGCAACACTGTCAGGCCAATCACAATCATCATCAACACCACCGACTGCGCGGCCGAGCCACCCAGGTCCATGGCTTTAAAGCCGTCAAAGTAAACCTTGTAAACCAAGATGGCTGTTTCCTGGCCTGGGCCGCCCCGAGTCGTGGCGTCAATGATCCCAAAGGTTTCAAAAAAGGCGTAAACCGTGTTGACCACCAGCAAGAAAAACGTGGTGGGTGTCAGGAGCGGCAACTGTACCGTCCAAAAGCGCTGCCAAACGCTTGCGCCATCAATGGCCGCAGCTTCGACCAAGGACTTGGGAATGCTTTGAAAACCCGCCAAAAAGAACAAGAAGTTGTAGGAGATCTGCTTCCAGACCGAGGCGATCACCACCAAGGTCATCGCGTGCGTGCTGTTGAGCAAGATGTTCCATTCGATTCCGATTTTCTCGAGCACATAGGCCACCAAACCCACAGAAGGCGAAAATAAAAACAACCACAACACGCCTGCCACAACAGGCGCGACCGCATAGGGCAAGATCAACAGGCTACGGTAAATCCACATGCCGCGCACCACGCGGTCGGCAAAAAATGCCAGGACCAATGAGATCGAAATACCCAAGCCTGCCACCAAGACCGAAAATAAGGCCGTGGTTTTGAAAGAAGCCAGGTAGGTGTCATCACGCCACAAGGCGGCAAAATTATCCAGGCCGCTCCACTCCACCGACATGCCAAAGGCGTCGGATTGTTGAAACGACTGCAACAAAGCTTGGCCCGCCGGCCAAAAGAAGAACGCCAAAATGATGAAACCTTGGGGTGCGATCAGCACCCAAGGCAACCAGCTCGAGCGGAAAAGAACTTTTTTATCGCTGCTCAAAATCAATCAAGCCAGCCGACGCGCGCGTCAGCTGGCTTGCCTTTAGAAAAGACCTGAACAATCAGGGCTTGTTGGCTTTTTCAAACTTCACAAGCAATTCATTACCGCGCTTGACGATGCTGTCCAAGGCTTCTTTGGCAGTCTTCTTGCCTGCCCAGACTTGCTCGAGTTCTTCGTCTTCAATGGTGCGGATCTGCACATAGTTGCCCAAACGGATGCCGCGCGACTTGTCGGTGGTCTTGCGGATCATTTGGTTGACAGACACGTCAGTACCCGGATTTTGCTTATAAAAGCCAGACTCTTCAGTGATCTTAAAGGCTTCCATGGTCACAGGCAGGTAGCCGGTACGCTTGTGGTTGACCGACTGAACGACCGGGTCAGACAGGTAATTGAAGAAAGCCGCAACGCCTTTGTTTTCTGCAGGCTTCTTGCCGGCCATAGCCCAGAGGCTGGCGCCACCGATGACGGTGTTCTGAGGCGCTCCGGGCACATCGGGGTAATAAGGCAAGGTGCCTACAGCGAACTTGAACTTGGCGTTTTTGCTGATGCCGGCGTAGGCGGCCGACGAGTTGGTGTACATGGCGCACTCACCAGACTCAAATGTAGCGCCAGCAGCACCGGCGCGACCCTTGTAGATGAACAAGCCTTGTTGGGCCATGATCCCCAAGTTCTCAATGTGGCGCACATGCAAAGGCGAGTTGAGAACCAAGCGGGCGTCCATGCCCTTCATGCCGTTGCCTTTGGTGGCCAACTCGGTGTTGTGCCATGTGGAGAAGCTCTCCAACTGGGTCCAACCTTGCCATGCGGTGGTGAAGGGGCACTTGTGGCCGCTGTCTTTGAGTTTGGATGCGGCCAAAGCGACCTCAGCCCAGGTTTGGGGCAGCTTGTCGGTTGAAACGCCGGCCGCCTTGAGGGCATCCACGTTGAACCACATGACGGTTGTCGAGCTGTTGAACGGGAAAGACATCATTTGGCCGTTCGGCGCTGTGTAATAGCCGGACACGGCTGGCACGTAGGCTTTGGGGTCAAATTTGTAACCACCGTCGCGCATGATTTTTTCGACCGGAACCACTACACCTTTGGAGGCCATCATGGTGGCGGTGCCCACCTCAAACACCTGCAAAATGTGCGGGGCGTTACCAGCACGGAATGCGGCCACGGCCGCAGTCATAGATTCATCGTAATTGCCCTTGAAAACAGGCACAATTTTGTAATCTTTTTGTTTGCTGTTGAAATCATTGGCGATGTCGCCCACCCAGTCGCCCAAGGCGCCTGACATGGAATGCCACCATTGAATTTCGGTCTGGGCCAACGCGGTGTGAGGGGTGAAAAGTGCGCTTGCTGCGAGCGCCAAGGCGGTGAAACTGATCTTCATGAGAAATCCTTTCAGGTTTTAAAAGTAAACCTGATCAGTCTATGGTTCGTTTGTGACAGTTGTTTGAACTGCTATTGGCGCCAGCCAACAACCGTGGTTTCCATGAGGCCAGCCTCTACAGCGCCCCGCGCTTGCAAAGCACTGCGTTAACATCGGTGTTCAGGGCGGCTCTCCCTCCTTGTCAGTCTATTTTTCAAGATGAACGCTCTCACAACATTAGACGAATTTCAGGCCATCG
>CAMBXY010000144.1 GCA_945871945.1 Bordetella parapertussis | reverse complement strand
TCGCGGCTGAAGTTGTATTTGGCTGCGCAGTCTTCACCAAAAGTACCCATGGAGCGGCCGGCCTCGTAAGCGTCTTCAAGACCATCCAACATCATGTGATCGTAAATTTTGTCGTGGCCCATGCGGTAACCACCCCGAGATTTGAGCATGAGGTAAGGCGCATTGGTCATGCTTTCCATGCCGCCTGCAATCAACACCTCTTGGCTGCCTGCACTCAATATGTCGTGGGCGAGCATGGCCGCACGCATGCCCGAGCCACACATCTTGGACAAAGTGACGGCTCCCGCGCTTTTGGGTAAACCGCCTTTGAATGCCGCTTGGCGCGCAGGCGCTTGGCCTTGACCCGCCATCAAACAATTGCCAAACAAAACTTCTGTGACAGCCTCGGGTGAAATGCCAGCACGTTGCACAGCGGCGGCAATGGCCACCCCACCCAAGTCGTGGGCAGACAGGGCAGAAAAATCTCCTTGGAAACTGCCCATGGGTGTTCGGGCGGCGCTAACAATAACAATGGGATCTGACATACAAGCTCCTGATTAAAAAAACTATGACACTGAGCGCAGGGCTGCGCGTTGAACCTCGAAGCGCTTGTCGGCTTCGTAGGGGAAGACATCATGCACATGACCATCGGCAATTTTCACCTTGTGTCCTTGCCAGAAACTTGCGTCCAACAATTCGGCATGGTGCTTCATGAATACATCTCGCACACTTGGGTTGCCTAACAAAAATGGGCCAAAGGTTTCAGGGAAGACATCATGGGGACCAACGTGATACCAAATCTCCCCAGACATTTCATCTTCTTCATTGCGAGGCGCGGGAACGGTGCGGAAATTGCAATCGGTGATGTATTCAATTTCATCGTAATCGTAAAACACCACTTTGCCGTGTCGGGTGATGCCGAAGTTTTTCCACAACATATCGCCGGGAAATATATTGGCAGCCACCAAATCCTTGATGGCGTTGCCGTACTCAATCACGGCCCTCTCCATTTGACTTTTGGCGCGAACATCGTCTAGGCCGGTATCAAAAGCTTCTTGCAAATAAATATTCAAAGGGATCATGCGCCTTTCAATATACGCATGCTTGATCAAGACCTCACTTTGGCCGTTATCGGCACGCTGGTAAATCTGGATTTGACTGGGTGCAAATTTTTGAATTTCAGCAATCAATTCATCTTCAAATCGCTCGCGCGGAAAAACCACATTGCTGTACTCCAGGGTGTCGGCCATGCGGCCCACCCTGTCGTGCTGCTTCACCAACAAATATTTACCTTTAATTTGCTCGCGGGTGGTGTCTTTTTGTGGTGGGTAAAAGTCTTTGATGACCTTGAAGACAAAAGGAAACGATGGCTGGTCGAACACCAGCATGACCATGCCTTTGATGCCTGGGGCGATGCGAAATTTATCGGTGCTGTGCCTCTGGTGATAGAGTAAATCTCGGTAGAACAAGGTTTTACCTTGCTTGGCCAAACCCAGAGCGTTGTAAATTTCTGCGCGTGGTTTGCGTGGCATCATGCTGCGCAAAAACTGCACATAGGCTGAGGGTACATCCATGTCGACCATGAAATAGGCACGTGCAAAACTAAACAGTATGTGCAAATCGTCTTCGCCAAACAAGGCCGCATCGATCAGCAGTTGCCCATGGTCATTGTGCAAAATCGGTAAGGCGAATGGGATTTCTTGAAAACCATTGATGACCTTGCCCACCACATACGCGCCTTTGTTGCGGTAGAAAAGACTTGAAAGCACTTGAACCTGAAAGTTGGCCCGCAGCTTGGCTTGACCCAAACGCTGTTTGACGTTGCGCAAAATATCATTGGCATCGCGCTCGAGGTTTTCAAAGGTGCAATTCAAATCGAAATCGCCAATCATGCGCACAATGATGTTATGTAAATTGTCTTCACTGGGATACCAAGCTTTGTAAGTGGGCTTGGCATCGGGTTCAGAGTTTTCGATGTACTCGGTGCTTACGGCCGGACGCACAAAAATAAAATTATTTTGAAAATAACTGCGGTCTAGTATTTTTGTGGTGACCGAGTTAAAAAAGGTTTCAGCCAATTCAGGTTGAAAATGGTCCACCAACAAACCGATGTAATGCAGTTTCACCTGCTGCCAGACTTCGCTGGCTTGCTCACCAGCTTTGAATTCGGTTTCTAAACGACTTGAGCATTCTTTGACTCGCAGGTCGTAAAACTCTATTCGCTCGCGCTGAGCGCGTTGCTGACCATGCCAGTCTTGGCTTTCAAATCGGCCCTTGGCTTGAGCTGATTCGCTGCGAAACAAGTCATAGTGCCGGTTAAAACCATCCATCATGGCTTGGGCAATCTCATAGGCCAAGGCAGAGTCAAGTCGCTGGGCATTCATTGACTGTGTACTTTCTAGATAGCGATTTGTCGCGGATAGCGCTTGAATGCATTGCGAAACACATCGACCACTTCGCCAGAGTGGCTCATGCTGACATGCAAATCTTTCAACAGACCGTCACTGAGGCCGTATATCAACCCATGCACTTGAATTTTCTGGTCTCTTGCCCACGCGTCTTGCAGCACATTAGACAAAGCGACATTGCCCACTTGCTCCAGCACATTCATTTCGCACAGCACGTCTTCCAATTCTTCTTGCCCCAAATGGTTGAGCCTTTGCCGATGACGCAAACGCACATCCTGCACATGGCGCAACCAGTTGTCCACCAAACCTATGCGAGTCCCCCTTGCGGCAGCGATGACACCGCCACAACCGTAATGCCCCACCACCATGATGTGCTCTACCCGCAAATGTTCGACGGCAAACTGAATGACTGATAAAGCATTCAGGTCGGATGGCACGACCACATTGGCAACATTGCGATGCACAAATACCTCACCAGGGTCAAGACCGACAATTTCATTGGCGGGCACTCGGCTGTCGGAACAACCAATCCACAGGTATTTAGGCGACTGCTGCTTGGCCAGTTTTTCAAAAAACCCAGGTCGCTCTTTGGACATACGGTCTGCCCAATCTCGGTTGTTGGCAAATAAATTATTCAATGAACCATTCATGGTGATTTGGCCTTTCAGGGTTTAGACAAGGACTTGGTTTGCCGTTTAGGCTTGGGTTTGGCTTGGTGTTTGGTGAGCAGTTGTCTGGCTTCGCGTTCGTGTTGCTTGACTTCCTCCAAATTGGCTTGGATTTCTTCCATCTGCGCCTCTAATTGTTGCCGATGTTGCGCCAGCACCTGCACGAACTTTTCCAGCTGCGGCGCAGTGTCACGGGGGCTGTCATACATGTCGATGATGTCCTTGGCCTGCATCAAGGACAAACCCAATCGCTTAGCCCGCAAAGTCAATCGCAGCCGCGCACGCTCCCTGGTGCTGTAAACGCGATTTCTGCCGCCCGGGCCTTGGCGTTCCGGCCGCAACAAGCCCATGTCTTCATAAAACCGTATGGCCCTGGTGGTGAGATCAAACTCTTTGGCTAATTCGCGGATGGTGTAGAAGGTCGCCATGTAGACAGTTGACGTTTACGTAAACGTTAATTATGAAGCAAAATGAACTCACACATGAACGAACACGAAAAAGAACTTTTTTATCCCTTGGCGGATCACCTGCCGTCCTCACATGACATGACCGAGGTGGCGCCCGGCGTCTATTGGGTTCGCATGGCTTTGCCTTTTGCGCTAGACCACATCAATCTTTGGGTGCTGCGCGACAGCTACGAGGGCCGAGAAGGGTGGGCGATTGTTGACTGCGGTCTTGACCAGCCAAGCTCTCGCGAACATTGGCAGCATTTATTCGACAACGCATTTCAAGGTTTACCGGTTCTTCGGGTCATCGTCACCCACTTGCATCCAGACCATCTGGGGCTGGCGCATTGGCTGTGTGACTATTGGAAAGTACCTTTGTGGATCAGCGCCACAGATTTTCATACCGCCCACACGCTGATTCACCCGTCTAACCCGCATCACAGCGAACAAGCCGTGTCATTTTTGCAGTCGCATGGCATCACACAATCATCTGTACTAGAGGCTGTTACGCATAGCAATTTTCAGTTCAGCCACATGGTGCCCGCTCTACCCAGGCAATATGTGCGCTTGTATGACGGCTTGTCTTTGAATATTGGTGGTCAAGCTTGGCGTTGCATCAGTGGCTATGGTCATGCGCCTGAACATATCGCGCTGTATTGTGAATCTAAGAACGTATTGATCACTGGCGACATGGTC
>CAMBXY010000143.1 GCA_945871945.1 Bordetella parapertussis | reverse complement strand
GTGCGCGACAAACCACGATTGCGCAATATTTTGTTGGTGGTGGGTATTTTTGGCACTTGCTTGTTTTATGGCGACGGCGTCATCACACCGGCTATTTCAGTTTTGTCGGCGGTGGAGGGTTTGGAGGTGATCTCACCCGACTTCAAGGGCTATGTGATTCCGCTCACCTTGCTTATTCTGTTGGCCCTGTTTTCGGTACAAAAGCGTGGCACAGCCGGCATTGGCAAGTTTTTTGGCCCCGTCACCACGGTTTGGTTTATCGCTATTGCAGCTTTGGGCGTTTACCACATCGCCAGCAATCCCCATATTTTGTGGGCTATCAATCCTTATTACGCGGTGAAGTTCATGTGGGAGCAACCCGGCACCACCTTCTTGATTTTGGGCGCGGTGGTGTTGTGTGTGACCGGCGGTGAAGCTTTGTATGCCGACATGGGCCACTTTGGCAAAAAGCCCATCCGCTTGGCTTGGTTTGGCTTGGTCATGCCTTGTTTGACCCTGAACTATTTTGGCCAAGGCGCTTTGCTGCTGAACGAACCCGAGGCAGTGAAAAACCCCTTCTACAACATGGCGCCCGATTGGGCCTTGATTCCTTTGGTGATCTTGGCCACCGCCGCCACCGTGATTGCTTCGCAAGCGCTGATCACCGGCGCTTTCAGCGTGACCAAGCAAGTGATTCAATTGGGGTTTTTGCCGAGACTGCAAATCCAACACACCAGTGAAAAAGACACCGGCCAAATCTTCATGCCTTTTGTCAACTGGGGCTTGTTTGTGTTGATTGTCTTGGCGGTGGTCATGTTCAAGACCTCCAGCAACTTGGCGGCGGCTTACGGCATTGCGGTGTGTACCGATATGTTGATCACAACAATTTTGACGTTTTTCGTGATTCGCTATGCATGGAAGTACCCGCTGTGGCTGTGCATCAGCGTCACTTCTGTGTTCTTGGTGGTGGACTTGGCGTTTTGGGGCTCCAATATGCTCAAACTTGCCCACGGTGGCTGGTTCCCCTTGTTCCTCGGCGGCATGATTTTGATATTGATGCTCACCTGGCGTGACGGCCGTGCTTTGTTGCACCACAAGACCCGCGACGAGGCCATGGATTTGTCATCATTTTTGGATGCCTTGTTCATTGCGCCACCTACCCGTGTGGAGGGAACCGCGGTGTTTCTCACCTCGGAAGACGGCATCGTGCCCAACGCCTTTTTGCACAACTTAAAACACAACAAGGTGCTGCATGCGCAAAACCTGTTTGTATCGGTGCGCAGCCATGAAGTGCCTTGGATTGCCAACGATAAGCGCGTCGAGCTCTTAGATTTGGGCCACCAGTGTTGGCAGGTCATGATCCACTATGGCTTCAAAGACGACCCCGATGTGCCTGGTGCCCTGTCTTTGCTCAAAGGCCAAGTGGGTGAAATCCAGCCCATGAGCACCAGCTATTTCCTCTCACGCGACAGCATCGTGCCCACCGTGGGTGGTGGCATGTCGCAGTGGCGGGAAAAGCTGTTTGCCCAGATGTACCTCAACGCCAGTGCGGCGGCAGACTTTCTTAACCTGCCCAGCAATTCGGTGATTGAAATGGGCAGCAAAATAGAAATTTAATCGCCGGGCGGGCGCATCTGGCCCGCCTGTGCTGGTAACCTTGGGCGTATGAACTTTTTGTTTATCACCGACCCACTGGGCGGCTTTAATCTTGATAAAGACAGCAGCTTGGCCATGATGCGCGAAGCTCAAGTGCGCGGACATGTGGTGTGGGCCTGTGGCACGCCCGATTTGCATTGGCAAAGCGGCCAGTCAGTGAGCGCCAGCATGCAGCGCCTGCGTTTGAAGGAAAACACCAAAGACTGGTACGCTGCAGAAGAAACTCGGGATCAAGCTTTAAGCCAAATGGACGCGGTGATCATGCGCAAAGACCCGCCTTTTGACAGTGAATATTTTTATGCCACGCATTTGCTCAGCCAAGCCGAGCGTGAAGGCGCCAGAGTTTTTAATCACCCAAACGCGCTGCGCGAGCATCCCGAAAAACTGGCGCTGATGGAGTTTGCTCAGTGGACAACCCCCACCTTGGTCTCGCGCTCGTCGCAGGCGATACGCGCTTTTCATGCCCAGCACCAAGACATCATCTTGAAGCCTTTGGATGGCATGGGCGGCATGGGCATTTTTCGGGTGCGCTCAGACGGTATGAATTTGGGCAGCATCATTGAAACCTTGAACCAAGATGGCGCCACCAGCGTCATGGTGCAAAAATTTGTGCCGGCCATTGCCCAAGGCGATAAGCGGGTGTTGGTGATTGGCGGCAAGCCCGTGCCCTATGCTTTGGCGCGTATTCCCCAAGGCAATGAGGTGCGCGGCAATTTGGCGGTAGGCGGCAAAGGCGTGGCGCAAGAATTAAGCCCGCGGGACCAAGAAATTGCACAGGCCTTGGGGCCGGTGTTGGCCGCGCGCGGCTTGCTGCTGGTGGGCTTGGACATCATTGGCGACTGCTTAACTGAAGTCAATGTCACCAGCCCCACCTGTTTTCGTGAAATCACCGATCAAACCGGCTTTGATGTGGCGGCCATGTTCATGAACGCCTTAGAGCAAGCCCTCAGCCATGCTGCTGTCGCCCGTATGCATGCTGCGCCCACGCGATGAAATTGTTTCTCGATCAGCAACTGTTTGAGCCTTATGCCCATGTCGCGCTGTCTCGCATGGCTGCCATCAAACCTTTTGAATATGCCCAAACCCGCAACCACTTAAATGGCGCGGTGACTTTGCTGTCGCCCTATTTGACCCACGGGCTGCTCAATATTCCCCAAGTGGCGCAGCATTTGCACAAAGCCCATCGCATAGGCGTGCAGCATAAGTTTATGTTTGAGTTGGCGTGGCGAGAATATTTCCAGCATGTGCATGAAGCCTTGGGCGCCGATATCTTGCAGAATTTGCATGAAGGCGTGTTGCCCGATGACGCCTATGTGCAAACTTTGCCCGACGATGTGCGCCATGGCGCAACAGGCGTGCCGGTGGTCGATCAGGCGGTGCGCCAACTTTATTTCACCGGTTATTTACACAACCACGCCAGACTGTGGCTGGCCAGCTACTTGGTGCATATACGCAAGGTGCATTGGCGTGTGGGAGCAGACTGGATGTACGGCCATCTAATCGATGGCGACTTGGCCAGCAACCACCTCAGCTGGCAGTGGGTGGCGGGCACGGGCAGCCACAAGCCTTATTTGTTCAACGCAGACAATGTCGCTGTGAATGCGCCCGAGCCGTGGCACAGCCCGCAGACCGTGATCGATAAAGACATGGAGATCATCGACATGATCGCTCACAGCCGCGCCACCTTCACACAATCGCCGTCTAAATTCACACCTGTCGAGGAGCCCGGCTTGCATGCCCAGCCGACAGAGGAGGCGGGTTTGGTGGCCAGCGGCATGGCCGGGGATAAATTGGCCGGGCGCGATGTCTGGTGGATACACCCTTGGGCCATCACCGACCAACAACCCGCAGCTTTGCCCACAGAGGCGATTCGCATCGCCGCTTGCTGGCAAGCTTGGACCGCGCAACGCCCTTGGAGCCAAGCGCGCTGGCGTTTTGTGGGCAAGGGCATGAACGAGGTGGCCTCGCATTGTTGGTTTGAGCCAGACGAGCGCTTGATCGCCCTGTTTGCCGCCGCCAAAAGCGTGCATGTCTGGGACCACGCCTGCTTGCCCCACTGGCCAGGTATCAACTGGGTGCGCCATGCGCCACAGCGGCTTTGGCCGCGCCAAGCCGAGCGCAGCCCCTCGTTCTCCCATTGGTGGGGCAAGGTGACGCGCTACAAGCTGTCTATTCCGCAGTTGCTTCGTCAGCAATAAGACGCTCGCTTAAGCCGACGCCTTCACCTTCAAACGCCAAGCGTGCAGCAAGGGCTCGGTGTAACCGTTGGGCTGAGACTCGCCTTTGAAAACTAAGTCGAGCGCGGCTTGGTAAGCCTTGGAAGTCGCAAAGTGGCCGTCCATCGCTTGGTACAAAGCGTCGTTGATGTTTTGCTTGTCAACCACCGCGGCCATGCGCGCAAATGTGGCGCGCACCTGCGCCTCGTTCACCACACCATGGTGCAGCCAGTTGGCGATGTGTTGGCTGGAAATGCGCAAGGTGGCGCGGTCTTCCATCAGACCCACATTGTGAATATCGGGCACCTTAGAGCAGCCCACGCCTTGGTCTACCCAGCGCACCACATAACCCAAGATGCCTTGTACGTTGTTGTCCAGTTCTTG
>CAMBXY010000142.1 GCA_945871945.1 Bordetella parapertussis | reverse complement strand
ACCGCCGCCATGGATGAATTATTGGAAATCGTGATGCGCGACAAAGCGTGGAGCGAAGAAGCCGCGCGCAAAAACATCGTGGCTATTTTGGAGTTGCTCACCCCGCCTAAAACCAAAGGCGAGCAGCCCGTGCCTGGCAAGTCTGCTGGCGGCATCGAACTCACCGGCAAAACCGCTGCACTTGAAGACCCTCAGGCCGAGTTGGTGTCTAAATACCGCCGCCGTTTAAGTATGGCTTTGAATTAGAAAAACTTTTCAAAACGGGGGATGCCATGAAACGCCAATGGATCAGCTCAGGCTCTATTTTTGAAGAGCAAATAGGCTACTCACGCGCAGTCGTGGCGGGTGACTGGGTGTTTGTCTCGGGCACCACCGGCTTTGACTACGCCACCATGACCATTTCCGAGGATGTGGCGACGCAGGCCGAGCAGTGTTTACAAAACATCGCCACGGCTTTGGCGCAAGCTGGGTGCACCTTAGACGATGTGGTGCGGGTGAACTATGTGTTGCCCGACGGCAAAGACTTTGAAGCTTGTTGGCCATTGCTGCGAAAGCACTTCGGCAAAGCCAAACCTGCTGCGATGGTGATCACAGCAGGCTTGCTGGACCCGCGCATGAAAATTGAAATTGAAGTGACTGCGCTGAAAAGCACCTCGCCATAACAATCTCAGTCGCGCAACCTTGCCCACGCCTCTTGGTATTTATCGGCGGTGAGCGAAATCACCTCAGGCGGCAGGGCAGGCGCCGGTGCTTGCTTATTCCAAGGCGCGCCATCCACTTGTGCCGCGTCCAGCCAGTCGCGCAAATACTGTTTGTCAAAGCTGGGCGGGTTGACGCCTTCGCGGTAAGCGTCGGCGGGCCAGTAGCGTGATGAATCAGGCGTGAGCACCTCGTCCATCAGCACCAAGGTGCCCTCGGGGCTCAAGCCAAACTCGAATTTGGTGTCCGCAATGATGATGCCCTTGGCCGCGGCGATGTCGTAGGCCGCTTCATACAAAGCGATGCTGATGCTGCGGATACGCTCGGCCAAGTCTGCACCTATCATGGCCACGGTTTGCTCGAAAGAAATATTTTCGTCGTGCTCGCCCATCGCGGCCTTGGCCGCCGGCGTGAAGATAGGCTTGGGCAAGCGAGACGCATTTTGTAAGCCCGCTGGCAGTTTCACACCACATACCGATGGGCTCTCTTGGTATTCCTTCCAACCGCTGCCGGCCAAATAACCGCGCACCACGGCTTCCACGGGAATGGGTTTCAAGCGGCGCACCAGCATAGAGCGTTGGGCCACAAACGGCTTTTCTGCATCCGACACCACGCTCTCGGGCGCGTCGCCAGTGAGGTGGTTGGGGCAAATAGGGCCCAGTTTGGCAAACCAAAACAGCGCCATTTGCGTCAGCAGCGCGCCTTTGCCAGGAATGGGCTCACCCATCACCACATCGAAAGCGCTGATGCGGTCGGAGGCAACCATCAAGATGCGGTCGTCGCCCACCGCGTAGTTGTCGCGCACCTTGCCACGCGCCAAGAGGGGGAGGGAGCCTAGGGTATGGGTGTGCAAGGTGGGGTTCAATGCACCACCTGAGCCAACAAACCTTGGCCGTACTTGGCCGCCATCATTTGCAGCGGCGTGTTTTTGATTTTGGCGCCTTGGCCTTCGCAGCCAAACTCTATGTAGCGCTGTTTGCAAATCAGCTTGGCCGCTTCGCGCGCGGGTTTGAGCCATTCGCGGGCATCGAATTTATCGGGGTTTTCATGCAGAAATTGGCGAACGGCGGCGGTCATGGCCAAGCGGATGTCGGTATCGATATTGATTTTGCGAACACCAAACTGAATCGCTTTTTGGATTTCAGCCACCGGCACGCCGTAGGTTTGCTTCATCTTGCCGCCAAACTTATTGATGGTGGCCAGCAGGTCTTGCGGCACGCTGGAGGAGCCGTGCATGACCAAATGCGTGTTGGGGATGCGTTGGTGAATGGCTTTGATGCGGTCAATGGCCAAGATGTCGCCGGTGGGCTCGCGGGTGAACTTGTAAGCACCGTGGCTGGTGCCGATGGCAATCGCCAAGGCGTCTAGCTGCGTGGCTTGGACAAACTGCGCCGCTTCTTCGGGGTCGGTAAGCAGCTGCTCGCGGGTCATGGTGGCGTCCGTGCCGTGGCCGTCTTCTTTGTCGCCCTTCATGGTCTCCAAAGAACCCAAGCAACCCAGTTCGCCCTCAACGGTGATGCCCAATTTGTGCGCCATCTCCACCACTTCGCGGGTAACTTTCACGTTGTAATCAAAGCTGGCGATGGTTTTGCCGTCACCTTCCAAGCTGCCGTCCATCATCACCGAGGAAAACCCCAGTTGAATCGCTCCTTGGCAAATGGCGGGGCTTTGTCCATGGTCTTGGTGCATCACCAGCGGCACATGCGGATAGGCCTCCACCGCAGCTTGAATCAGGTGCTTGATGAAGGACTCACCCGCGTATTTGCGTGCGCCTGCACTGGCTTGCAAGATAACCGGCGCGCCCACCTCATCGGCGGCCGACATCACGGCTTGGACTTGTTCCAAGTTGTTCACATTGAATGCGGGAATACCGTATTGGTGAACTGCCGCATGGTCAAGCAACTCACGCATGGAAACTAAAGCCATAGCTTTTCCTAAGGTCAGTACAAAATAATATTCTAAAGCTAAGACCCACAAGCTCAAGCGGGTCTACACAACGCGGCAGATTTTCAGCATATTCGTGCCGCCTGGCGAGCCCATGGGTTCGCCACAGGTGATGGCATACACATCGCCCGAATGAACAATGTCGCGGTCTTTTAAATGCGCCTCGGCTTGGGCCAAAGCGGTGTCACGGTCGGCGCTGGTGTCCATCAACATGGCCCGCACATTGCGGTAAAGCGCCATGCGGCGTTGCGTGCTCAGTTGGGTGGTCAAGGCATAAATCGGAATGCGGATATGGTGGCGGCTCATCCATAGCGGTGTGGAGCCCGATTCGGTCAGCGCCACGATGGCCTTGGCACCCAAATGGTGGGCGGTGAACAGCGCGCCCATGGCGATGGTTTGGTCGATGAAAGAAAAAGTTTTGCCGGTGAAATCATTATCCAGCACGGTCTCTTCGGCTTCTTCGGCGGCAAAGCAAATTTGCGCCATTTGTTGAACGGTTTCCAAGGGGTATTTGCCCACTGCGGTTTCGGCGCTGAGCATCACCGCGTCGGTGCCGTCAAGTACCGCATTGGCCACATCACTGACTTCGGCGCGGGTGGGCACAGGGTTGTTGATCATGCTTTCCATCATTTGGGTGGCGGTGATGGCCACTTTGTCCATTTCGCGGGCCATTTTGATCATGCGTTTTTGCAATGCCGGCACGGCGGCATTGCCCACCTCGACCGCCAAGTCGCCGCGCGCAACCATGATGCCGTCGCTGGCGCGCAAGATTTCTTCCAAATGGGGAATGGCTTCAAAGCGCTCGATCTTGGCAATCAGCCCAGGCTTGTGTTTAAAAGGCTCGGCCGCCACATTACAGAGCTGGCGCGCCATTTCCATGTCGGTGGCATTTTTGGGAAAGCTCACGGCCACATAGTCGGCTTGAAAAGACATGGCAGTTTTGATGTCTTCCATGTCTTTGGCGGTCAGCGCCGGTGCGGTCAGTCCACCACCTTGCTTGTTGATGCCTTTGTTGTTAGACAACTCGCCACCCATCTTCACCGTGGTGTGCACTTGCTCGCCTTTGACGGCGTCGACAGTCAGCACAATCAAGCCGTCGTTGAGCAGCAGCAAGTCGCCGGCTTTCACATCGCGGGGCAGCTCTTTGTAGTCCAATCCCACGCCTTGCAAATCACCCAGTTCGGTGCGCGAGGCGTCGAGCACAAACTGGGCGCCAGTCACCAGCATGACTTTGCCATCAGCGAATTTGCCCACGCGAATTTTGGGCCCTTGCAAATCGGCCATGATGGCCACGACTTTGCCCGCACGTTGGGCGGCTTCTCGCACCAAGTTAGCGCGATCCACATGGTCTTGGGCTTTGCCGTGGCTGAAGTTAAGGCGCACCACATTGACACCTGCGCGAATCATCTCTTCAAGAAGGGCGGGCTCGCTGGAGGCGGGGCCTAGGGTGGCAACAATCTTGGTAGCGTGTTTGGGCATAAAGTGTCTCTGGTTAAATTCGCCGTTGTATTCTCCCATGCGGATATGACGCCATAGGTAGAAAAAAACCTGCGCTTGGAATTTCAGCGTCAGTGGGATGCACAAAATTTGTCAGCCTCGCTCATGTAACCCTGGTTGCGCCGCGCCTACATTGGGGACATGACCCCATTGAACACAGTTACTTCGTCGGCAATCGATGGCATAAAGCCAGACTTCCTCAACAC
>CAMBXY010000141.1 GCA_945871945.1 Bordetella parapertussis | reverse complement strand
TTGCTCTACGCCCTCAGCGCCAGCGTGATGGTGTTGTTGGGCATGTGGGTTTTGCGGCGCCAGCACAACTGGAACGAGTCGGCTTTTGGCAGCATGGCCGTGTCTTTTCCCAACACCGGCTACATGGGCTTGCCTTTGTTGCTCAGCCTGTTTGGCCCGGCCGCAGTGGGGCCGGCCATCCTCACCATCGTGGTCGATTTGTTTTTCACCAGCTCGGTGTGCATTGCCTTGTCGCGCTTAGATCAAGCGCAAACCCATGGCGCCAGACGCGCGCTGATGCAGGCTCTTAAAAGCGTTTTCAGTATTCCGCTCACCTGGGCCATAGGCTTGGGTGCTTTGGTGTCGGCCAACGCCTGGGTTTTGCCCGAGATGCTGACCCAAACCGTGGGCTTGATGGCGGGTGCGGCGGCCCCCGTGGCCTTGTTCACCATAGGCGCTTTGCTGGCGCGCCCCGTGCCGGCGGCGGCGTTGGGTTGGTGGCACTGGCAGCGCGGTGGCGTGGATGTTTTGCTGGTGGTGTTGAAGCTGGTGGTGCACCCGCTGTGGGTGGCCGGTTTGGGTTGGGGCTTGATTCAATGGGGCTTGCCCCTCACACCCACCGCTTTGATGGCTGTGGTGCTGGTGGCTGCATTACCTAGCGCCAGCAACACCGCCTTGCTGGCCGAGCGCTTTGGCGCAGACAGCACGCGCATTACGCGGGTAATCTTGCTCTCCACCGCTTTGGCCTTTCCCAGTTTTTCAGCTTGGGTGGCTTGGTATAAATCTTAAGCCAGCCACGCTTTAAATTGCCAGCGGATCCACATCGATGGCCCAGCGCAACACCGCTTTGTGTTGTGTGCGAAGTTGCTGTAAATCATCTTGCCACGCCGATAAAAACTGTTGCAGGTGTTTGCGTGATTGGCTCTCCACCAGCATTTGCGCGCGCTCCACATCGGCCACGCGCTGCATGCTCATGGGCACTGCGGGGTAGACGCTCAAACCCCCACCTGCGGCGGGCAAGCGGGTTTCGCCCAAAGCTTTGGCGGCATTCAAAAAATCTTGCGCGGCGGTTTGTGTGCGCGCTTCAGCGCGCAGCAGCGCTTGAAAACTAAAGGGCGGCAGGCCCGCTTGCTCGCGCTCTTGGAGCTGTTGAGCGGCAAACCCCGCAAAATCGTGGCGCTTTAAAAACTCAAACACAGGATGGGCGGGGTGAAAGCTTTGCACCCACATCTCACAGGCTTGAATATTGCTCATTTGGGCGTCGCGCCCGGCGCGACCCGCGGCTTGCAAGAGCAGTGAAAACAGCCGCTCGGGGGCCCGAAAGTCGGCAGAAAACAAAGCGCCATCGGGGTTGAGAGCGGCCACCAAAGTCATGCGGCGAAAGTCATGGCCTTTGGCCACCATTTGCGTGCCCACCAACACGTCTACCTCACCCTCATGCACCTCAGCCAGTTGCCGCACCAATTCACCTTTGAGACGCGTGCTGTCCGCGTCTATGCGCGCCACGCGCAGCGGCGAGCCGTCAGGGCGCTTCAAGTCGGCCAGTAATTCGGCCAGCAGCTCTTCAACTTTTTCCGTGCCGTGGCCCATCACCCCTATGTCTTGGTTGCCACAAGCAGGGCAAGCACGCGGCACGCTTTGCGTGAGGCTGCAGTGGTGGCAGCGCAGGGTACGGTCGCCTTTGTGAAACACGCGGTAAGCGCTGCAATGCGGGCATTCGCTTTTCCAACCGCACTCGGCGCAATGCAAGACCGGCGCATAGCCGCGCCGATTCAACAACACCAGCACCTGCTCTTGCCTGCCCAGTCGCTCGCGCATGGCGCTGAGTAGCGGCGCGGAGATCAAGGTCTTGCGGGGCTGGTTGTTCATGTCCACCCGCCTGAGCAAGGGCAGGGCGCTGTCGCCCACCCGAGAAGGCATGGACAAGCGGGTGTAGCGCGGCGCGGGCTGACCCGCCACCGCCGCTCGGCTGTGGTGCCAGCTCTCTAGCGAGGGTGTGGCCGAGCCCAGCAGCACCTGTGCGCCTTCGAGTTGGCCGCGGTAGACAGCCAAGTCGCGGGCCGAATAGCGAGCCCCCTCTTGTTGCTTGTAACTGGGGTCATGCTCTTCATCAACCACGATCAGCGCCAAACTGGGCATCGAAGCCAATACTGCCAACCGTGTGCCCAGCACAATGCGCGCCGTGCCCAGATGCGCAGCCAACCAACTGTTGAGGCGCTGCGCAGGCGTCATGCCGCTGTGCATGGCCACGATAGCGTTGTCGCCCAAATGGGCAAAGCGTTGCCTCACCCGCGCTTCCAACTGGGGTGTGAGGTTGATCTCTGGCACCAACAGCAAGACTTGGGCTTGGGGCGATTCTTCCAGCAACAAGGCCGCACGTCGCAAATACACCTCGGTTTTGCCGCTTCCCGTGCTGCCATGCAGCAAAAATGGGCCAAGCTGCTGGGCCAGTTGTGCCAAGACCTGGGCTTGCTCTGGCGTGAGCACGGGCACATTGGTTTTTTCCACATGCGCGGGCGCCGCCGGCTTGAGGCGGGCGAGCTTGCGCTCAAACTGTAGGGCGCTCAGATCGCGCAAGGAAGGCGGTAAACAGGCCATGGCAAATTCACCCGCGCTGCGCTGGTAATAATTGGCAGCAAAGCCAATCAGCTTTAACCAGTTAGCTGACAAGGCTGGAATACCCGTCAAAACTGAGTGAATGGCTTTCAAGGGGTGGAGCGAGGACAGGGATGGCGCGTTTGCAGTGGGGGGCCAGACCAAACCCAGTGTGTCGCGTTGACCCAAGGGCACGCGCACCAAACAGCCGGGCTGTACATCGCTATCGGTTTCATAAGTCAAGGGCCCAGACAGACGGCTGTAAGCCGGTGTGGGCACCAAAACTGAAATTTCCCGCCGCATGTCAAGCCCTCATTTGCATCGTCAAATTGAGACAAATCTTCATAAAGCCTGCTAAGTCCTTGATTGAAAAGGGGCTTTGGCACTCATCCCAAATTTCTGTGGATAACTTTGTTGACAGTTTGTCATTCAGCTGTCTCAAGCCCGAAGAATCAAGGCTTTGAACACAATGCACGAAAAATTGGCAGCCCATAGAATCTATATAAATCAATTACTTAGCTAAAAACTGAAGCCTATTAAAATATTTTTCAGATGTAAGTCCTTAGTTATTCAGTCGGCGAAAATTTGTGCATAACTGAGTTTGCGTGGGTAAAACTTTTTTTTGCAATTGGCTTTTCAGGCGGTTTGGCGCAGCTTTTTGGAGTGGCTGTGCACCGCTTCGACTAAGGCGCTGACATGCTCGGGCGGGGTGAATTGGCTGATGCCGTGACCGAGGTTGAAGATGTGGGTTGGGCCGTGGTTGAGCGGGTCTGTGTGGGGCTTGCCAAAGCTGTCGAGCACATGGCGCACTTGGGCGGCAATCGCTTCGGGCGGCGCAAACAGCACGTTCGGGTCGATATTGCCTTGCAAGGCTTTGCCTGGCCCGCCCACTTGGCCACCCACCATGGCGCGGGCACGCGCCAGGTTCACCGTCCAATCGAGGCCCAGCACTTCGCAGTCCAGGCTGGCCATTTGGTCCAACCACAAACCGCCGCCTTTGGTGAACACCAAGCGGGGAATGGGCACGCCGTCCTGCTCGCGTTTGAGCTGTGCCAGCACGCGCCGGGTGTAGGCCAGGCTGAACTCTTGGAAGGCGCCATCGGCCAGCACCCCGCCCCAGCTGTCAAACACCATCACCGCCTGGGCGCCGGCTTCAATTTGCGTATTCAAATACAAAGCCACGGCATCGGCGTTGATGGCCAAGATGCGGTGCATCAGGTCCGGGCGGCTGTACATCAGGCTTTTCACCAGCCGGTAGTCGTCCGAGCCACCGCCTTCGACCATATAACAGGCCAAGGTCCAAGGGCTGCCGGAAAAACCAATCAGCGGCACCCGGCCATTAAGCGCTTTGCGGATGCTGGTGACCGCATCAAACACATAGCGCAGCTTGTCCATGTCGGGCACGGCCAACTCGGCAACTGCCGCTTCATCGCGCACCACTTTGGCAAATTTAGGCCCTTCGCCCATCGCAAATGAAAGGCCCAGGCCCATGGCGTCGGGCACGGTGAGGATGTCTGAGAACAAGATGGACGCGTCCAGCGGATAGCGGTCGAGTGGCTGCAAAGTCACCTCGGTGGCGAAGTCCACGTTGGTGGCCAGCCCCATGAAGCTGCCGGCCTTGGCACGCGTAGCGCAGTACTCTGGCAGGTAGCGACCCGCTTGGCGCATCAGCCAAACAGGGGTGTGGTCGGTGGCTTGGCGCCAGCAGGCGCGGATGAAGGTGTCGTTTAAAAGTGTAGCGTTCATAGAGCTGATTGTGGCAGGGGAATGAGGGACAAGGCTTGGCGCATCAAGTCA
>CAMBXY010000140.1 GCA_945871945.1 Bordetella parapertussis | reverse complement strand
CGGGTCCTGGTTAATCTCCGTCTTTTCCAATTGGAAAAGACTTGTTTAATACTGAGACTGGATGCTAGACTGTGATTTGACGTCAAGTTGTCATTTCGACGACAATTGCCAGATCGCCGCCCTAGGATTTTCCCTAGGGTTTTCAACGTATTTCAGTAAGTTGACATGACATCTGATCTGCATCAAAGAAGACGCCCGCCCACAGACGAGGAATTGAGCAACATTCCTTGGCTGACTTTGCTGTTACCCAAGGAGCTAGAACGCGCCGTCAATGCCCTTCGGGTAGGTGACGCTGAAAAAGGTGACTTTGTGTGCCGAGTTGGGCGCCCTGTCACTTACTGGTTTGGCAACGTGTCGGGCCTTCTTAAAATGAGCACCGACAACATTGACGGCCAAACCATGACCTTCACGGGTGTGCCGCCAGGCGGCTGGTTTGGCGAAGGCACGGCCTTGAAACGCGAGGCCTATCGTTACAACATTCAAGCCCTTAGGGCCAGCGTGGTGGCGGGCCTGCCCCTTGAGACTTTTCATTGGCTGATTGACAACTCGCTGGGCTTTAACCGTTTTGTGATGAACCAGTTGAATGAGCGCTTGGCTCAGTTCATTGCGGCCAGGGAATTTGACCGATTGAGCAATCCTGATTTGCGCGTTGCCCGCAATTTGGCGGCACTCTTCAATCCGGTTCTTTTTTCAGGGGTGGGTGATTTGCTGCGCATTACCCAACAAGAGCTTGCTTATCTGGTAGGGCTTTCCAGACAGCGCGTGAATGAAGCCATGATTCACCTTCAGGAGGAAGAGCTCATTCGGGTTGAATATGGCGGCGTTCGAATTTTGAATTTGCACGGCCTTAGAACCCGCATGATTGATCGCAGAAATAGGGACAATCCGTCCAAAGAAAACGCTCTATGAATCAGCCTCCTCCAAAGCCGGCCTTTGCTCGCGCACCACGACCCGCCAACGCGGTCTCAAGCGCACACCCCAGTGCCTCTGGCGCTACCACCGTCCGCTTGAACAAGCGCATGGCCGAGCTAGGACTTTGCTCACGCCGCGAGGCCGATGCTTGGATAGATCAGGGGTGGGTGAGGGTCAATGGCCAAGTGGCCGAGATGGGCATGCAAGTGGGCTCCACCGATCGCATCACGGTAGAACGTGAAGCTCAAGCCCAACAAGAACAACAAGTGACGGTGTTGCTGCACAAACCCATGGGCTACGTCAGCGGCCAGGCAGAGGACGGGCATGAGCCTGCCATGGTCTTGTTTCAAGCTCGCAATCAATGGTCAGGCGACACCACCCGGATTCGCTTTGGCCCGGCACAATTCAAAGGCCTTGCGCCTGCCGGCCGCTTGGACATAGACTCTGTGGGCATGCTGGTCCTGACGCAAGATGGCCGCGTGGCGCGTCAGCTCATTGGCGAAGACGCCGACATGGAGAAAGAATATTTGGTGCGCGTCACTTGCTCGGGGCCGCAAGGCGATATTGCGGTCAACGTGCAAGCGCATTTTCCTGAGGCACAAATGCAACGCTTAAGGCATGGCCTCAGTTTGGATGGCAAGCCTTTGAAACCGGCGCAAGTGGAATGGCAAAACCCAGAGCAACTTCGCTTTGTACTCAAAGAAGGCAAGAAACGCCAAATTAGGCGCATGTGCGAGCAAGTGGGCCTCAAAGTGGTGGGACTCAAGCGCATACGCATGGGCCGCATCAGCCTGGGTGCTTTGCCCGTGGGGCAATGGCGTTATTTGGGTCCTAAAGAGTCTTTTTAATTTCAAGGTTTAAAACCAGCCTCAATTTGGAGCGAACACAGCATGAATTCAACATTGAAAAAAACTTGGAAAACCGCATTGGGTTTGTGTGTCTTAAGCAGCGCACTGAGCGCTGGCGCGCAGACGGCCTCCGTCAATGCCATTTGCAGCACCGATCAGAGCTGGTGCGAAATGGCGGCCCAAGCATTCACCAAAGCCACGGGCATCACGGTGCTGCAAACCCGCAAAGCCACGGGCGAAGCCTTGGCACAAATTCGTGCAGAAGCTGCCAACCCCAAAACCGACATTTGGTGGGGCGGCACAGGCGATCCATTTTTACAAGCGGCTGAAATTGGCCTGCTCACGCCCTACCGACCGACTTACATCAATGACCTTTATGGCTGGAGCGTGCGTCAATACGCCATGACTGAAAACAAAGTGGGCGGCTTTTACACCAGCGCCATTGGCTTTGGTTGGAACACCGAATTGCTGAAAAAGAAAAACCTGCCTGTGCCCAAGTGCTGGTCAGATTTGATCAAGCCCATTTACAAAGGCGAGGTTGAAATTTCTCACCCAGCTTCCAGTGGTACGGCCTACACCATCTTGGCAGGTCTGGTTCAACTGATGGGCGAGGAAGCCGCTTTTGAATACATGAAAAAGCTCAACGCCAACATCACCCAATACACCCGCAGTGGCACAGCCCAAGCGCCCAATGTGGCCAAGGGCGAAGTGGCTGTAGGGATCAGTTTTATGTTTGGTTTTGACCTTTGGAAATACAACAAGTACCCCGTGCAGTCTGGTGCCCCCTGCGAAGGGACCAGCTATGAAATTGGTGGCATCGCGCTCATCAAAGGCGCACGCAACGCGGCAGCGGCCAAACAATATTACGACTGGCTGATGAGTGCTGATGGCCAAAAAATTGGCGGTTTGGCGGGTAGCCTGCAATTTCCGGCCAACAAAACCTTCAAGCCCGACCCGCGCATTCCATCGCTCGACGATGTCAGGTTGATCAAGTACGACTTTGAGAAATACGGCAAGGCCGCAGAGCGCAAGCGCTTGCTGGACCGCTGGAACAAAGAAGTTGGGGCGCAAGCAAGATAACCCTCCAAAAAGACCCCTTGAAATTGACCCTCTCACCCCCAAATCTGGGGATGCGCGGGTCATTTTTGACCCCGTTGCCTTCTTGGCAGCACGCTGATAACCCTATTTTCAACCCCTGTTTCTAAATTCGAAGATGACTAAAAAGACCCATGCGTTCCAAGCCGAAGTCGCTCAACTTTTACACTTGGTCACCCACTCTCTCTATTCCAATCCCGAAATTTTTGTTCGCGAACTGGTGTCTAACGCATCAGACGCTTGCGACAAACTTCGTTTTGAGGCCTTGAACAACGATGCGCTGTATGAGAGTCAACCCAACTTGGAAATGCGCCTTTCCTTTGACACCGAGGCCAAGACCCTGACCATTACCGACAACGGCATTGGCATGACAGCGCAAGAAGCCATCGACAACTTGGGCACCATTGCCAAGAGCGGTACCAAAGACTTTGTGAGTAATCTCTCTGGCGATCAAAAGGCCGATGCACAGCTCATTGGCCAATTCGGCGTGGGCTTTTATTCTGGCTTTATTGTGGCCGACAAGATCACGGTTGAAACACGCCGTGCTGGCTCCCCCGCCTCAGAAGGAGTGCGCTGGATCAGTGGTGGCACCGGTGACTTTGAAGTTGAAAACATCGAACTTGCCCATCGCGGCTCCAGCATCATTTTGCATTTGCGCGAAGACGCGATGCAGTACGCCAACACTTGGAAATTGAAAGAAATCGTTGGCAAATACTCCGACCACATCAGCTTGCCCATCTTGATGGAAAAAGAAGCGTGGAAAGATGGCGAACTGATTGGCAAAGACGAAAGCGAAGGTCGTCAACCTGGCGCCATGGTGAAGACTGGTGAGTGGGAAGCCATCAACAAAGCCACCGCATTGTGGACACGTCCTAAGAAAGATGTGACCGAAGAGCAATACAAAGAGTTCTACAAACACATTAGCAAAGACTTTGCAGAGCCGCTCACCTGGACGCACAACCGGGTAGAAGGCAGCACCGAATACACGCAACTTTTGTACATTCCTTCTCAAGCGCCGCAAGATTTGTGGAACCGTGACAAGAAAGCCGGCATCAAGTTGTATGTGAAACGCGTCTTCATCATGGACGACGCGGAGGCCTTGATGCCCAGCTATTTGCGCTTTGTGAAAGGCGTGGTGGACTCTGCCGATTTGCCTTTGAACGTGAGCCGCGAGTTGCTGCAAGAAAGCCGCGACGTCAAAGCCATTCGCGAAGGCTGCGCAAAGCGTGTTTTGTTCATGTTGGAAGACTTGGCCAAGCACGATGCAGCGCCCTCTACCGCTGCTGACGAAGTGACAGACGTGGTGAGCGAAGAGGACAAAGCCAAGCTGGGTCAGTACACGCGCTTCTACAAAGAATTTGGTGCGGTTTTGAAAGAAGGCTTGGGCGAAGACTTTGGCAACCGCGATCGCTTGGCTAAATTGTTGCGCTTTGCCTCTACATCATCGGATGAAGTCAGCGTGTCATTGACCGACTACAAAGCGCGCATGAAAGAAGGCCAAGAAGCCATTTACTACATCACCGCAGACACACTGGCCGCCGCCA
>CAMBXY010000139.1 GCA_945871945.1 Bordetella parapertussis | reverse complement strand
AAAGCAGGGCAGGTGTATTTCTCTACCAGCGACATCGGCTGGGTGGTTGGTCACAGCTACATCATTTACGGTCCGCTGTTGGCTGGCATGGCCACGCTCATGTACGAGGGCTTGCCCACCCGCCCCGACGGCGGCATTTGGTGGCAGTTAGTTGAGAAGTACAAAGTCACCCATATGTTCAGCGCGCCCACGGCGGTGCGGGTGTTGAAAAAACAAGACCCAGCGCTGCTGTCCACATACGATATTTCCAGCCTCAAGGCCCTGTATTTAGCAGGTGAACCGCTGGATGAACCCACGGCTCAGTGGATTGCCGATGGCCTGAACAAACCCATCATCGACAACTACTGGCAAACCGAAACCGGTTGGCCCATCCTCACCGTGGCTAACGGCGTGCAAAAAATGCCCAGCAAGTACGGTAGTCCTGGCGTACCCATGTACGGTTATGACGTGAAGTTGATTGACCAAGCCACAGGCAAGACCTTGCTGAGCGCCAATCAAAAAGGCGTGGTGGTCATCGAAGGCCCGCTGCCGCCAGGTTGCTTACAAACCCTGTGGGGCGACGACCAACGTTTTGTGAAAACCTATTGGCAAAGCACTTCAGACAAATGGCATTACTCCACTTTCGACTGGGGCGTGCGCGACGAAGACGGCTATTACTTTATTTTGGGGCGTACCGATGATGTGATCAATGTGGCGGGTCACCGCTTGGGCACGCGAGAGATTGAAGAAAGCATCTCCAGCCACCCTAATGTGGCGGAAGTGGCGGTGGTGGGCGTGGCCGATCAGCTCAAAGGGCAAGTGGCCATGGCTTTTGTGGTCGCCAAAGATGCGTCTGCTTTGGGTGAGCCTGCTGCCCGTTTGAAGTTGGAAGGCGAAATCATGAAGCTGGTGGACAGCCATTTAGGCGCTATCGCCAGACCCTCAAGGGTGCTGTTTTTAAGCCTCTTGCCCAAGACCCGCAGCGGCAAACTGCTGCGCCGCGCCATCCAAGCGGTGTGCGAAAAACGCGACCCGGGCGACCTCACTACCCTTGACGACCCAACGCCTTTGCAACAAATCAAAGAACAGCTGGTTTAAAACAATCGGGGTCAGATTCCAATTAATTCACGCGGCTTACCTGAGACAAAACAATTGGAATCTGACCCCCATTATTTGAAGCTTGTCGTGAAATAGTCAGACAACAGTGGCACAATAGGTATACATATCTTAGGGGCAGCCCCTTGGGTCGCATCCACTATCCGGTTAAGCCGTGTCGTGGAGGGTTCTTCAACCAAGCTAATGTTTCCTGCAGGGAAACGGAGGTCAGCGCCATGAGCGATTCATCGCAGACGGGTTCGTCCGTCTACCAAGCCTACGCAGGCAACACTTATCTCTTCGGGGGCAACGCCCCTTATGTCGAAGAGATGTACGAAAACTACCTCGCCAACCCCGGCAGCGTGCCCGGCAGCTGGCGCCAGTATTTCGATGCCCTGCAACACGTTCCCGCTGTGGATGGCAGCAACGCCAAAGACGTGCCGCATTTGCCGGTGGTCAATGCATTTGCCGAACGCGCCAAGCAAGGCGGCACCCGCGTGGTCATGGCCAGCGCCGACGCAGAAATGGGTCGCAAGCGCACCGCTGCGCAGCAGTTGATCGCCGCCTACCGCAATGTGGGCCAACGCTGGGCCAATCTCGACCCTTTGCAGCGCACCGAGCGCCCCGCTATCCCCGAGCTAGAACCGTCTTTCTATGGTTTTGCCGACGCCGACCAAGAAACCGTGTTCGACACCAGCAACACCTTTTTTGGCAAAGACCGCATGAGCCTGCGTGAGTTGATCAACGCCTTGCGGGAAACCTATTGCGGCACCTTGGGCGCGGAGTATATGTACACCTCCGACATGACCGAAAAACGCTGGTGGCAGCAAAAATTGGAAAGCATTCGCAGCAAGCCCACCTTCAGTGTCGAGAAGAAAAAACACATCCTCGACCGCCTCACCGCAGCTGAGGGCTTGGAGCGCTATTTACACACCAAATACGTGGGCCAAAAGCGCTTTTCTTTAGAGGGTGGAGAAAGCTTTATTGCAGCCATGGACGAGTTGATTCACATGGCCGGTATCAAAGGCGTTCAAGAGGTGGTGATTGGCATGGCCCACCGCGGCCGCTTGAATGTGCTGGTCAACACCATGGGCAAACTGCCCGCCGATATGTTTGCCGAGTTTGACCACACAGCCCCTGAAGATTTGCCTGCAGGCGACGTCAAATACCACCAAGGCTTTAGCTCGGACGTGTCTACCCCCGGCGGACCGGTTCACCTGAGCTTGGCTTTCAACCCTTCGCACTTGGAGATCGTCAATCCGGTGGTCGAGGGTTCAGTGCGCTCGCGTATGGACCGTCGCGGTGACCCCAAGGGCAGCCAAGTGTTGCCCGTGTTGGTGCACGGCGACGCGGCTTTTGGGGGACAAGGCGTCAACCAAGAAACCTTGGCGCTGGCGCAAACCCGTGGCTACTCCACGGGCGGTACGGTGCACATCATCATCAACAACCAAATTGGTTTCACCACCTCCGATCCGCGCGATATGCGCTCCTCGGTGTTTTGCACCGATATCGTCAAAATGGTTGAAGCGCCTGTGCTGCACGTCAACGGCGACGACCCCGAAGCGGTGGTCTTGGCGGCCCAATTGGCGCTTGAATACCGCATGGAGTTTGGCCAAGACGTGGTGGTTGATATCACTTGTTTTCGTAAACTCGGTCACAACGAACAAGACACCCCCAGTTTGACGCAGCCCTTGATGTACAAAAAAATCGCGGCCCACCCAGGCACGCGCAAGATGTATGCCGAGCGCTTGGCTTCGCAAGGCTTGGGCGAGAGTTTGGGTGACGAGATGGTCAAGACCTACCGCGCTGCTTTGGATGCGGGTAAAAACACCTCCGACCCGGTTTTGAGCAATTTCAAAACCAAGTTCACGGTGGATTGGTCACCGTTCTTGGGCAAAAAATGGACCGATGTGGCCGATACCGCTATTCCCATGGCAGAGTGGAAGCGCTTGGCTGAACGCATCACCACCATTCCTGCCACCATTGCCCCCCATCCTTTGGTGAAAAAGGTCTATGACGACCGCGCTGCCATGGGCCGCGGCGATTTGCCGGTGGACTGGGGCATGGGCGAGCACATGGCCTTTGCTTCCTTGGTGGCCAGTGGCTTTCCCGTGCGTTTGTCGGGCGAAGATTGCGGACGTGGGACCTTCACCCACCGCCATGCAGTGATTCACGACCAAAACCGCGAGAAGTGGGATACCGGCTCTTATATTCCTTTGCAAAATGCAGGCGACAACCAATCACCCTTCAATGTGATTGACTCCATCTTGTCGGAAGAAGCGGTGCTGGGTTTTGAGTATGGCTACGCCTCCAACGACCCCAATACCTTGGTGGTGTGGGAAGCGCAATTTGGCGACTTTGCCAATGGCGCGCAAGTGGTGATCGACCAGTTCATTGCGTCTGGTGAAGTTAAGTGGGGCCGGGTCAACGGCATCACGCTGATGCTGCCCCACGGTTATGAGGGCCAAGGGCCTGAGCACAGTTCAGCCCGTGTCGAGCGCTTTATGCAATTGGCGGCTGACACCAATATGCAACTGGTGCAACCCACCACCGCCAGCCAAATCTTCCATGTGCTGCGTCGCCAAATGGTGCGCAACCTGCGAAAGCCTTTGATCATCTTTACCCCGAAGTCGCTGTTGCGCCATAAAGACGCCACTTCGCCTGTGGCCGAGTTCACCAAGGGCGGTTTTCAGACCATCATTCCCGAGCACAAGGACATCAAGGCCGATAAGGTTAAGCGCATCGTCATTTGCAGCGGCAAGGTGTATTACGACCTGGCCAAAAAGCGAGAAGACAACGGCCACGACGACACGGTCTTGTTGCGCTTGGAACAGCTCTATCCTTTTCCGCACAAGGTGTTTGCTGCCGAGCTGAAAAAGTACCCCCATGCCAGCGAAGTGGTGTGGTGCCAAGATGAGCCGCAAAACCAAGGTGCGTGGTTTTTTGTGCAGCACTACCTGTTTGAAAACATGGCCACTGGCCAAAAGCTGGGCTACAGCGGTCGCGCTGCCTCGGCTTCACCCGCGGTGGGTTACTCGCATTTGCACCAAGAGCAGCAAAAGGCTTTGGTGGATGGTGCGTTTGCTCGCCTCAAGGGTTTCATATTGACCAAGTAGGAAAAACACATCATGAGCATCATTGAAGTCAAAGTACCGCAACTCTCAGAATCCGTGGCTGAAGCCACCTTGTTGCAATGGAAGAAAAAAGTTGGCGACGCTGTAGCTGTCGACGAAATTTTGATCGACGTTGAAACCGATAAAGTGGTGCTGGAAGTTCCCGCCCCCTCGGCTGGCGTGTTGGTTGAAATTCTTTGCGTCGATGGCGCCACCGT
>CAMBXY010000138.1 GCA_945871945.1 Bordetella parapertussis | reverse complement strand
TTTTTGCATGAGTACGGCTCGCTAGAAGCGCCCTTGCCTGCTGGTTTTTATGTGCCTGGTGATCGTGTTTGGTTTCGAAATCCAGATGAGCGCTCGTCTGATGTGACGGGCTATGAAGGCTCTTGGGTGATTTATGTCGGCAGCGGCTTGTTCAGCAATTTTTGGAAACGCGATCAGCCTTTCACATTGCAAAGCAAATGCATTGAAATTTACCATTGGCGTGATGGCGTGAAAACCAACGCTGCGGGTGATTTGTGGCTCGACGAAACCATTGTGGATGCTTGCGTGCATGAGACGATGCAAGACCCCGCCAAAGTGCAACACGTCTTGCGTCAAATGATGCGCATCAGAGATCCCAAAGATGTTTACGCAGAGGGCGGCTGTTTGGATGCCACAAGAGAGTACCCCAAGCAAATCTTTCCAACAGCCACCGAGTTGGTTTTGCCCAAGTTTTGACTTGAGGCTATGGCAAACTTGTTGAGCAAGGGGTCGTTAAGCCTTGAGGGTGTTGGCAGGCAATCGGTCTATTTCTAATAGCATATCGGCCAAAGCACGGCCGGCTGCATCTAACAAAATCTGACCCTTGAGCGCGGTGGCAGCGGCTGCATTGCCCGCAGCCCCTGCCACGTTGTAGTCTTGCATTTGCCAAGCCAACTTGGCGCTGCGGCCGTTGCCCAGAATGGGAAACGAGCGCGCACGGTCTTCAGAGCTTGAACGGAAATTTTGGGCTTCGCTCATTTTCACAGCATGGGGCTTGAGCGCCAGCATGACCGAGGTTTCGACGTCACCCGCATGCACACCAAATCGATGTTCATGGTCTGTGAAAAGCGCGTTGGCATCTTGACCCTTTTCATCGAGTAAGGGCAACTGATGCCAGCTCACGCTGTAGACCAACATGCCTAAGCGGGCGCGCAAATCGCGGGCCACCACATCCATGGCCCCCACATGGCCGCCATGCGCATTGAACAGCACCAGTTTGTGGATGCCTGCGGCTTTGACAGACTCTGCAATGTCCGTCCAAAGCCGGATCAGTGTTTCCGCTTTTAAGGTGAGCGTGCCGGCAAAAGCCGCATGCTCGGGACTGAGCCCCACGCTTTGCGTTGGCAGAACCAAGATGGTCAAGTCTTTCGGGTTCAACTTGTCAGCCGTTGGAGATGCGCCCGCATTCAAACGGCTCATGGCTGACTGAACCACGCCATTCACAATGTCAATATCGACGGACAAAGGCAAATGCGGTCCATGCTGCTCGGTGGCCGCCAAAGGCAACACGGCAATGGCACGCGCGGTATCAAGGCGGCCAAAGTCGGGGGTGGTCAAGTCGGACCAAAAGTGAATGTGATGTGACATGTCTAGGGGGCTTTTCAATCTGGGCAGTTTAATAGAGGCGCAGGATTTAAGGGCATTATTTTGCAGTGTAGAGTTGGGCTTTTGGCCTTTATGTTCTTGACTTCGTTTTTCTACCGCTTGCGCATCCTGCTTTTAAACCTTCGCTGTGCGTGGGTGGGCATGGCTTTGCTTGTGGTTTTGACGCACAACGGGCAAGCACAAACGCAGATTTTGAGCCCACGCCCCGTGGGCCAAATGGTTCAAACGCCCCAAGTCAAAGCCACCCTGTTGGCGGAAGCGCCCAATGGCATTGAAGCTGGTAAAACACTTTGGCTGGGCTTAGAACTGGTGCACCAACCCCAATGGCACACCTACTGGCGCAACCCCGGCGACTCTGGTCTGCCGACTGACCTGCAGTGGAAATTGCCTGAGGGCCTGGTGGCTGGCAACTTAATTTGGCCCGTGCCGCGCCGAATTCCCATTGGCCCGCTGGCCAATTTTGGCTATGAAGACACCCTGTTGTTGGTCACGCCCGTTCAAGTCAGCAAGACCTTCAAGCCTCAGGGCAACGAGAGTTCGGTGCAAATTGATTTGCACGCCAACTGGCTGATTTGCAAACAAGAGTGCATTCCGCAGGAGGGTGATTTCAGTTTAAGGGTGCCCATCAAAGGCAGCACATCGATGGCCCCAAGTGCATTTGAGAAGGCCTTGCAATGGCAAGCGCAGCCTTTGAAGGGCAAGCACCGGGCCCAGATTTCCAAAGACGGTCGCAGCCTTGATCTGACATTGGCGCAATTGCCGCCAGAATTGCAAAACAGTGACTGGACGGTGTTTCCTCAAACGGCCAATGTGGTTCAAAACAGTGCAGTACCTGTTGTTCAAAATGCGAGTTCTACCAGCAGCACGGGTGAGAAGGCCACAGGAGCCAGTGTGAGCTTGCAAGTTTCAAGCGAACGCATGGACAGCCCCCAGCAAATGACATGGTTGCTGGTGCAGGGCAAGGCCGATGCACCCTCAGGCCGCCAATGGACCGTCGACTCACCGGTTCAGGGTCAATGGCAAACTTTTTCAGACCCACCAGCCACCTACGCCAACTTGACGCCCACCCTGCAAAAATTGGCGCCCCCTATCCTGGCCCCAGCCCCTTGGGCCACTTGGGTCTTGGCCATGTTGGGCGCCTTGTTAGGCGGCGTTTTGTTGAATTTGATGCCCTGTGTTTTTCCCGTCTTGGCCATCAAACTCTTGAGCATCACACAACTGGCGGATCGGCCCCGAGACATGAAACTCTCGGCTTGGGCCTTCACTGCAGGCGTCATGATTTCTTTCTTGGTTTTAGGCGCATTGATGCTGGCATTGCGCGCCGCCGGATCGCAAATGGGCTGGGGCTTTCAGTTGCAATCGCCTTGGGTGGTGGGTGCGCTGGCCATGCTGTTTGCTGTCATCGGCTTGAACCTCTCAGGCATGTTTGAATTTGGTGCGTTCGTACCCAGTTCCGTGGCAGGCTTTCAGTGGGCCAACCCTATAACCAATTCGCTTTGGTCGGGTGTGTTTGCGGTGGTCATTGCCTCGCCCTGTACGGCGCCATTTATGGGGGCCTCCTTGGGCTTGGCCATTGGTTTGCCGGCTTGGCAGGCCTTGCCCGTTTTTCTGGCCATGGGCATTGGCATGGCACTGCCCTTCATGGCGATTTCTTTCAACACGGCCTGGGTGAGGTTTTTGCCGCGGCCTGGTGCGTGGATGCAAACCTTCCGTCAATTCATGGCGTTTCCCATGTACGCCACCGTCGTTTGGTTGGTGTGGGTCTTGGGGCAGCAGGTGGGCTTGGATGGTGTTTCTGGATTTTTAGCCTGCTTGTTGAGTTTGACTTGGTTGATTTGGGCCTTGACACTGAACGGCAAAGTGGGCCGCGTGATGGCGGCCTTGGCGGTGGTCGTCTTGGCATTGTCGATTTGGCATTGGGGACCCATGTGGACCCAGGTGGGCCCCCAAGCAGCCAGCGAGACGCAAGCGGGTTCCCTGTCAAACAATCAAGCCCAAAAGCCAGGCCAATGGGACGCATGGTCAGCTGAAAAAGTAGCCACGGCCCTCAAAAAGGGGCAACCCGTTTTCGTAGACTTCACAGCCGCTTGGTGCGTGTCATGTCAATTCAACAAGAAAGTCACTTTTTCCAACACCAGCTTGTTGGCTGAATTTGCCAGCAAGAATGTCTTGTTGTTGCGGGCCGATTGGACCCGCTACGACCCCCAAATCACCGCCGCTCTGAATGAGCTGGGCCGAAACGGTGTGCCTGTTTACGCATGGTATGCCCCGGGGCAATCTGTGCGTTTGCTGTCTGAATTGCCCAGTGTGAGCGAAATTCAAGGGGCTCTCAGCCAAGTCAAGGCCTCACCCGCAAATTGATGGGCTGATCTTCTAAAGCACACTGACCTTCAGCCATTCTGCGAGAATGCTCAAGTTTTCGATTGAAACGCACAGAAAATTTCAGAATTCATATGACCACAGCCAGTTTTGCACCCCTGTCCAACGATACTTTTTTGCGCGCCTGTTTGCGACAAGCGACCGACCACACGCCGGTCTGGCTCATGCGTCAAGCAGGTCGTTATTTGCCTGAATATTGCGCCACCCGCGCCAAGGCTGGCAGCTTCATGGGCTTGGCCACCAATGTTGACTTCGCCACGGAAGTCACCTTGCAGCCGCTAGAGCGTTACCCTTTGGATGCGGCCATTTTGTTCAGCGACATCTTGACCGTGCCAGACGCCATGGGACTGGGTTTGAGCTTTGCGCTGGGCGAAGGCCCGCGCTTTGCCAAGTCGGTTCGAGACGAGGCCGCAGTGGCTGAGTTGCAGGTTCCCGACATGGACAAGCTGCGTTACGTCTTTGATGCGGTCACGTCCATCCGCAAAGCACTCAATGGCCGTGTGCCCCTCATTGGCTTTTCTGGCAGCCCCTGGACCTTGGCCTGCTACATGGTCGAAGGCAAAGGCTCTGACGATTACCGCTTGGTGAAGTCCATGCTTTACAGCCGACCCGATTTGATGCACCGCATTTTGGAGGTCAATGCCCAAGCCGTTGCCAGTTACCTCAATACCCAAATTGAAGCCGGCGCTCAAGCCGTGATGAT
>CAMBXY010000137.1 GCA_945871945.1 Bordetella parapertussis | reverse complement strand
CCGCACCAAGGGGCCCAAAAGTCCACCACCATAGGCAAATCGCTCTTGGCCAACTGTGCGTTGAAAGCGGCCTCACCGAGGTTATCGGGGTGCGCCGCCAACAGGGGCTTGTGGCATTGGCCGCAATTCAGTTCAGCTTGCAATTTGTCAGAAGGCACGCGATTGGTGGCGTTGCAATGCGGGCAGACTAAGTGGACAGGGTTCATGGTCAAAGCGCGTTCAAGGGAATTTTGGCGTAGGCGATGCCATTGTCTTCCTTGGGTGGCAACTCGCCGGCGCGTATATTGATTTGCACCGCAGGCAGAATGAGCACCGGCATTTCCAAAGTGGCGTCACGTTGGGTGCGCATCTCCACAAACTGCGCTTCGCTGATGCCGTCATGCACATGGACGTTGTTGGCTTTTTGCTCGGCGACCGTGCTCTCGAAATTCACAGGACGGTCATTGGGCGGGTAGTCGTGGCACATGAACAAACGGGTGGTGGGCGGCAGACTCAAAATCTTGCGGGTGGAGGCGTACAAGGTTTTGGCGTCACCACCAGGGAAGTCGCAGCGTGCGGTACCCACATCGGGCATGAACAGTGTGTCACCCACAAACACCGCGTCGCCAAACTGGTAGGCCACGCAAGCAGGCGTGTGGCCGGGTACAAACAGGGTGTGGCCTGTGAGGCCACCGACTTGTATGGCATCGCCATCGGCGAACAGGTGGTCGAACTGCGAGCCATCCAACTTGAAGCTTTTCTCCATATTGAAGATGCCTTTGAAGACTTTTTGCACGCCGCTGATGTGGTCACCGATGGCGGTTTTGCCGCCCACGTGCTCCTTTAAATAAGGTGCAGCGCTCAGGTGGTCGGCGTGGGCATGGGTTTCTAAAATCCACTCTACTTTCAAATTATTGGCTTTGACAAAGTCGATGACCAGGTCTGCTGACTTGTGGCTGGTGCGGCCCGACTTGGGGTCATAGTCCAAGACCGAGTCGATGATGGCGCAAACAGACCCTGGTTTTTCGTAAACCACATAGGTGACGGTCCAAGTGGCAGGGTCAAAAATGCCGTGAACAAGCGGGTTGACAGTTGCGGTGCTCATCAAAAATCCTTTTCAGTTAGATTTACAATAATATATTGACATATATATTATTTGTCAATATACTTTTTACATCTTCTTGGTTTGTAACAAAAAAACTGCATATGGACACCACAACCTTAGACCTCGAAAAAATGAAAACATCGGCTGGCAAGGCCTGTCAGATGATGAAAGTGCTCTCCAACCCCGACCGCCTGATGCTGCTGTGTCAGTTGTCCCAAGGCGAAAAGCGAGTGGGTGAGTTGGAAGAAATCTTAGGCATTGTGCAGCCCACGCTGTCACAGCAACTGACTGTGCTGCGTGATGAAGAACTGGTCACCACCCGCCGCGACGGCAAAAACATCTATTACCAAATCGCCAGCCCCCAAGCACTGGCGGTGATGAACGTTTTATTCGATCAATTTTGCAAACCACAAGAAGGAGACAACACATGAATATCGATTGGGCACATTTCACACCCTACGCATCCCTCACCGGCGGCATCATTTTGGGGCTAGCCTCGGCCATGTTTATTTTGCTGAATGGGCGCATTTTGGGCATCAGCGGCATCTTGGGCGGGCTTATGCCTCCCAAACTTGGCGACACCTGGTGGCGCGTTGCTTTTTTGTTGGGCATGTTTACAGCGCCCACGGTGTTTCACGCCGTCATGCCAGTTGAATGGGTGACGGCCCCGCGCATTGATGCTGGCGTGTTAAGCGTCATAGGCGCAGGTTTATTGGTGGGCATTGGCACCCGCTATGCCTCGGGTTGCACCAGCGGCCACGGGGTTTGCGGTTTATCGCGCCTCTCGCCCCGCTCTTTGGTCGCCACCCTGTCCTTCATGGGCGCGGGCTTTTTTATAGTTTATGTTTTGCGTCACGCATTCCAAGGATGAACCCCATGCTTCACAACAACACTTTTCACCGCATCAGCGAATTTTTGGTTGGCCTCTTGTTTGGCCTTGGTTTGATGCTTTCTGGCATGACCGACCCCGGCAAAGTCATTGGCTTTCTAGACCTGTTCGGCGCTTGGGACCCTTCTCTGGCACTGGTCATGGGCGGCGCTATTGCAGTGGGTTTCTTCGCCTTTGGCGTAGCCAAAAAACGCACCACCAATTTCTTTGGCGGCGTATTGCGCTTTCCGAACAACACCCAGATCGACCGCCCTTTGGTGATTGGCAGCTTGCTGTTTGGCGCGGGTTGGGGTTGGGCTGGTTTTTGCCCAGGCCCAGCGTTGGTGTCCATGGCCGATGGCCAGCCCAAGGCCTTGATTTTTGTTGCTGCCATGCTGGTGGGCATGCTGGGCTTTGAATTGATGGACCGCTTTGTCCACGCCCCAAAAAGATGAAGCAAGGCTCTGGCTGGTTGCCCGCACTGCCCATTCTTCAATGGGGCCGCAGTTACAACCGCGAAGCCCTCAGCAACGACATGGTGGCGGCGCTGATCGTCACCATCATGCTGATCCCGCAAAGCTTGGCCTACGCCTTGCTGGCGGGTCTGCCGCCCGAGGTGGGTTTGTATGCCAGCGTTGCGCCCTTGCTGCTGTACGCGGTCTTGGGCAGCAGCCGTGTGTTGGCAGTCGGCCCTGTGGCGGTGGTGTCCCTGATGACCGCCGCCGCCGTGGCTGAACACGCTGCTGCAGGCACACACGCTTATTGGCAAGTGGCTATCACCTTGGCGTTTTTGTCGGGCGGCATGTTGCTGATCATGGGTTTGCTGCGCTTGGGGTTTTTGGCCAATTTTTTGAGCCATCCTGTTATTTCCGGTTTCATCTCCGCTTCGGGTTTGCTGATTGCTTTGAGCCAACTGAAAACCCTGATGGGTGTGAAAGCCGAGGGCCACAATTTTGTAGAGCTGCTGTCATCGCTGCTGCACCAAGCCTCGAACATTCATCTGCTTACGCTGGGCGTGGGCATCGCCGCCACCGCGTTTTTGTTTTGGGTGCGCAAGGGCTTAAAGCCTCTGCTCATCTCAGTGGGCCTGAAGCCCAAACTCGCCGATGTGCTGGCCAAGGCCGGCCCCGTGGCGGCGATTGCCCTCACTACCGTGTTGGCATGGTCGTTAGATTGGCAGGGCCAAGGCATGAAACTGGTGGGCGCGGTGCCCCAAGGCTTGCCGCCCCTCACCGCGCCGTTGTGGGATTTGGCTTTGTGGCAAGAGTTGCTTGTGCCAGCCCTGCTCATCAGCGTGGTGGGCTTTGTGGAGTCGGTGTCTGTTGGCCAAACCTTGGCCGCCAAACGTCGCCAGCGCATTGAACCCGACCAAGAACTGGTGGCCTTGGGTGCCAGCAATTTGTCAGCTGCTTTCACAGGAGGCTTCCCCGTCACAGGCGGTTTTGCACGCTCGGTGGTCAACTTTGACGCGGGTGCGGTCACCCCTGCGGCGGGGGTGTACACCGCGGTGGGTATCACCTTGGCGTCGCTGTTTTTAACACCTGCTTTGTTTTACCTGCCGCAAGCCACATTGGCGGCCACCATCATCGTGGCGGTGTTGTCGCTGGTGGACTTTGGTATGTTGAAATCCACCTGGCGTTTTTCCAAACTCGATTTCATCGCTGTCGCCACGACTTTGCTGGCCACTTTGCTGGTGGGTGTGGAAAGCGGTTTGGTCTTGGGTGTGGTTGTGTCCTTGGCGCTGTTTTTGTTTCGCGCCAGCCGTCCCCACATCGCCACCGTGGGTTTGGTGCCAGGGACTGAGCATTTTCGCAATGTGCTGCGCCACGATGTGTTGGTCAGCCCCAAACTGGTGTGCCTGCGGGTGGACGCCAGCATGTTCTTTGCCAACGCACGGGGTGTGGAAGACCGCATCAACGCCGAAGTCGCAGCGCGACCTGAACTGCAACATGTGCTGCTGCAATGCTCTGGTGTGAACGACATCGACGCCAGCGCTTTGGAAAGTTTAGAGGCCATTTCCAGCCGCTTGAAAGACTCGGGCATAGCCCTGCACTTCTCGGAAATCAAGGGACCGGTGATGGACAAACTCAACACCACCGGTTTCTTGCAGCATCTTCACGGCCAAGTGTTTCTGACCAACTACCAAGCCATACAGGCTTTGACGCCCGAGGTGATTTAGCGTTAAGAGGTGATGGCTATAATTTTTTGAATACAAAACCATCACCTCAAGAGGCAACACCTTGGCAACCACTTCCTGTTTTGCAGCCCTCGCCTCTGACCAAGACTTGGTCCCCCACCATATACAGCGTAGAAACATTGGTCCCAAAGATGTGGGCATAGACATCGCTTTTTGCGGCGTATGCCATACCGATTTGCATTTCGCCAAAAACGACTGGGGACGCAGCAACTACCCACTGGTGCCAGGCCACGAAATTGTCGGCACGGTCAATGCGGTGGGCGCAGAGGTCAAAAAATTCAAGCTCGGCCAAAAAGTGGC
>CAMBXY010000136.1 GCA_945871945.1 Bordetella parapertussis | reverse complement strand
GCGACATCGGCGGGCCGCCAACCGGGGTGCCGCAAAAACACCATCAGCTTGTCGCGCCACCGCTTGGCATGCCAACTGTCGTGCAGCATGCTGGCGTACATCTGCATATTGGCCCACAAAGGGTCCCAACTGTTCAGCGCTGTGCGCGTGCCGTAGACACAAGGCTCTTTGGGATCCTCTTCTTGAAAACTGCCAAACATGCGATCCCAGACCACCCAAATACCGCCATAGTTGCGGTCTAGGTATTTGTTATTGACCGCATGGTGCACACGGTGGTTGGAGGGTGAGCAAAACCAGCGGTCAAACCAGCCCAAGCGACCAATGTGTTCGGTATGCACCCAAAATTGGTAGAGCAAATCAATCAAGGCCACGATGCCAAAAATCAGCGGTGGCACGCCCAAGAGCGCCATAGGCAAATAAAACACCCAACTGGTGAGTGCGCCTGCGCTGCTTTGGCGCAGCGCAGTGGACAAGTTGTAATGCTGGCTTTGGTGATGTACCGCATGGCCCGCCCAAAACAGCGACACCTCGTGGCTGGCGCGGTGAAACCAGTAATAGCAAAAGTCATACAAAACCAAGGCCAGCGCCGCACCATACCAAGTGCTCCACCAAGCGTCATCGCGCACCAAGGCGACTTGTTCAAACACCAAGGTGTAGATGACAATGCGCAGCACTCGGGTGAAGATGGCGCTGATTTGGCTGATGATGCCCAGCGAAATACTGCTGATGGCGTCGTCGAATCGATAGGTTTGTGCGCTGGCTTTACCAAGCTTGGCCAAGCGCATGCCCCATAACCACTCGATGAGTATCAAGCCCAAAAACACGGGTGACGCCAAAACAATGATGTATCCCATGAATCTGTCCTTGTTAAATACTTCTAGACCGATATTAAATCAAACGCATTAGGGCTTGGGCCACAAAGCCCATAAACGCAAAGGCTGCTTCAATCGCCCCGCGATGTCGCCGGCTTCACGGCCGGTTCCCATGAAAAAATCGGCGCGCACCGCACCCACAATGGCGCTGCCCGTGTCTTGCGCCAACACCAAACGCGATAAAGCAAGTGTGGGTCCCGGGGACACCAACCACAGCGGCGTGCCATAGGGCATGCTGAGCGGATCGATAGCTACCGAGCGTCCAGCGATCAATGGCAAGCCCTGCGCACCCCGCGGCCCCACGCTGGGGTCGGCACCAAGGGGCAGTTCTTTGAAAAACACATAACGCGGGTTGGTCCACAACAATTCTTGCTGCCGCTGCGGATTGCGCTGCAACCACGCTTTGATGCCAGGCCATGAAGCGTCACGGGTTTCGCCTTTGTCGAGCAACCACCGGCCCACGCTTTGGTAAGGCTGCTCGTTCGAGGCGGCAAAGCCCACGCGAACGGTGCGCACACTGCCATCGGCTTCGGTGATACGCAGCCTGCCCGAGCCTTGGATGTGCAAAATCAAAGCGTCTACAGGGTCGGCCAGCCACGCAATTTCGCGGCCACGCAATGCGGTTTGTGCGGCGGGCAAGCTCTCGATGTCTTGGCGGCTGAACCACGGCCGGCCATTTGCCAAGCCGCTGGGCGTGGCATACAGCGGCGTATTGAAACCATTGCCAGCCAAGCGCTGGGCTTCGAACACCGGCTCGTAATACGCGGTGAGCAAACCGCCGGCTTCGCCCTCTAAAGACTCCAAGCGATAGGCTTGCAAGCGGTTGAGCAGCAGCAAACGTTGCTCGGCCTCAGAAGCAATACTCAAGCGACGGATATCACTGCATAAGGGGGCCAGCACCGTGCCGCTGACATCGCAGTTGGCCAAGAGCAGCGTCCACACCTCGGCCATGGATTCTTGCGGCCAGCCTGGCAAGTCTTCGATGGCAACTGGCACCCAGCGACTGCGCCCCTCGCCCTTTACCGGCGGCTCAAACTTGGAGCCGCCAAGCGGTGCGGATGGGCTGGGCGCTGGCGCGGGCGCGGGCGCGGACGGGCTAGGTGGGCTGGTTGAGCTAGGTGAGCTGGTTGCGCCTGGTATGGGCAAGCGAGGACTTGGCAGCGAAGGCAGCGGCAACGGCGCTGCACAAGAGACCAGCATGCCTACAATTGCCAGCATCCACAATGATTTTTCTATTCGGTACAAACGCATGCTGCTGATTTTGCTTGAAGCCTTGGGCGCTGGCCTGATTTTGGTGCTCATTGTGTGGTGGACCATGTTCCATGGCCGCCAAGGCGGTGAACGCGATAAAGACCCGGATGAAGACAAATGATCACGACAAGGGCGAGCTGCGCAAAGGCAGTTGCTGTCTGCGCTCACGCAGCTGATCGATAGACAGTTCGGTAATTACACAGCCCTCACCCTCAGCCTGCACGGCTTGCACCTGACCCCAAGGGTCGACCCACATGGAATGCCCCCAAGTGCGGCGGCCGTTGCTGTGTTTGCCGCCTTGCGCTGCGGCGCCCACCCAAGCCAAGTTATCGATAGCGCGGGCACGCAGCAACACTTCCCAATGCACCGAGCCCGTGGTGTGGGTAAAAGCACTGGGTGCCAGCAGCAATTCAGCACCTTGCTGAACCAATTGCCTATACAACTGGGGAAAGCGCAAGTCGTAGCAGACACTCAAACCAATGCGCCATGTGTGCCCGTCTCGCGAGGGCAAGTCCATCACCACCGGCGTGTCGCCGGCTTGCAGCACCACGCTTTCGTCGTAGCTTTCGCGGCCATTGTCAAAACAAAATAAATGGATCTTGTCGTAGCGCGCCATGTTCACCCCTTGCGCGCTGTAGACCAAAGTGGTGTTGCGCACCCGTGAGGCGTCGCCTAGCACCGCAATAGGCAAAGTGCCGGCGACCAGACACACGCCATAGGTTTTGGCCATGGCCGCCAAGCGCTGTTGCATGGGGCCGTCGCCATGGGCTTCAGCAATCAATAATTTGTCGGTATCGAGCTGCCCCAACAAACAAAAATATTCGGGCAACACCGCCAACTCTGCACCGGCATGGGCGGCTTGTTCCAGCAAACGCTCTGCCGTGTCTAGGTTGATGCTCACCTCGGTGCTTGACACCATTTGCAATAAAGCGGCTTTCATGGTTTGGTCTCCGGCTCTTTGGACGTGTCAACTTTATTTACCTTGGGGTCTTTCCAAGTGCCTTGAACCCGAAACTCTTGGGTGGTGGATTTGGCCAGCGGTGTTTTCAAAAAATACTGGGTGAGAAAACTGGTGAGTCCCACCACGGGGTTGATGAGGGTGTAGAGCAAGGTGGCCGTACCTGTATTAAGGTCGGGCACCACCACCACTTTGAGGTCTTGGGTTTCATTCTTTATATCGGCCTTGCCCTCGAGCATCACCGCGGCGGTGACACCCTTCATTTGCATATTGTTGGTGCTGGCTATGCCTTGCTGGATTTGCACATCCCCGCGCACGAAGTCAAACGAAAAGCCTTCGCTGAAAACATCGGAAAAATCTAAAGTTAAGCGGCGCGGCAAGGCCTGTAAATTGAGCACGCCAAACAAGCGCGCCACGCCAGGTTCGGCTTTCAAAAACTGTCCTCGCTCTAAATTGACATTGAACTGCCCGCTCATGCTGGTGTAGTCTGGCGAGAAGGGTGAGCCGGTCCAGCCCACCTGACCGGCCATGCGGCCTTTGCCATTGCGAATCGCGCCTATATAGCCCAAGCGTTCGAGCAACTCACCCGAATTTTGCAATTGCAGGGTGAAATCGAGTTGGGTGCGCTTGGCCTGTAAGCGGCCGACACCGCCCCATTGGCCTTTGGCCTGAAAAGTTGATTCGGGCAAACTGAGGTTGAATTTATTCAACACCCATTCACGTCCACCGCCGTCGATGGCGCGGCTGAAACCTACAACCTCGGCGCGACCCAATTTCAAGCCCCGCAGCTCCAAGTTGTCAATCACGATGTCCATTGAGGGCAAGTCTTTGGGTGAATCCGACAAACTGCTCTCGACGTCTTGCACGGCCGAAGGCGGTATCACCAGATTGGACAATCTGGCCACCACCTGCGCAGACGCGTTGTCTAGCTTGGGGCGGTAATCGATCTGCCCCTGCGCCTCATCGGCTTTGAGTTGTATACGCCATTGTGGGCCTTGCTTGTCAGCGCTGGCCTGTACACGGTTGAAGCTGCGGCCCAGCCACAGCAACTCACCGGTACCCACCTCAAAGCGGGTCGGCACGAAAGCCAAGGCCTGCGCGCTGGGGGGTTTGGCGGGCTTTTCATCTGCTGCGTTGCTGCCCAACCAAGCCCCCAAGGTTTGCTGCCAAGCATCGGCGTTGAAGTGGGGTAGTTGCACTTGCATCAGCACCGCGCCATCGCTCATCTCTTTGCGCGCGCTGACCGCGCCCAGCAAAATTTGACCGCGCAAGACTTGCGGCACTTGTGGCGTCATATCTCGCACATAGCTGATGTTGATGAGTTGCCCCAGGGTGAGGGTGCTTTGCTCTAGATGCGCGCTGCCACGAGCCTGCGA
>CAMBXY010000135.1 GCA_945871945.1 Bordetella parapertussis | reverse complement strand
AATATATGCCTCAGTCGCTTTGAAAAATCGGGGACGCTGATGCGTAAATCGATATTGTGCTGGGTATCGCATTGCACCAAGGCTTCAACTGAAGTGTGTTTAGACCATAGATTGGGGCCGCGCAGGGCCCGCGTACGTGTCACTTCTATCACTGGCTAGCCCCCTTGGTTGTGGTGGATGCAGCAGCACTTTTTTGAGAAAAACTTTTTAATCCGGCACGAATCAGGTCTGCGGAAATATCTAAGCAGTTAGCCACTGCCACGGCCGCACACAGAGTGGACAAACTGATACCGCCGTGATGGATAAGCGCTTGTATGGGCGCTGCGTCTGTGCTGAGCATGCTGGTTTCTTTGTCAGCATGCGCAAAGAAAATTTGCTTATCCCGCAGAAACACCACGCGTTGAGATTTCTCTCTCGCAGAAGCAATGACTGGGTTGTTGTCTTCATGGCTGTAAAAGCAGACATCGCCATCACTGAGTTCTTCAAACGACACCGCCACTTCATCGCAGGCGTTGAGCACAGCAATACCTTCGGGCAGCACCACATCGACTTGGTTGCGCAGGACGTTGCGCATTTGTTCAGGGGTACGAATATCGTGAACCTCTAGGCCCAAGGGCTCGGGTACACCCGTGACGACACCGACCAAACAACGGTCGTAAGCCAAGCCTTCGTCCATCAACTGCATGCCTGAGCTTTCAAACACAGCAGCATCCAAGACGCGATTGATGAGCAAGCGCTGGCCCAACTCGAAAGAGCGGGCATCTTTGCTGACAACACGACGCTGATCGAGAAATAAACCATCCGCACAAGCCAAGCCAGTGTGTTTGCCACTGAGTTCAAGCAACCACGCAATGATTTTTGAAAGCTCTGTGGTTTGGTGACTGCCCATGACGCCCACAATCGGAATGCGACCTGAGTCTGAAGGGGCAAACAACTGGTCAACAATGGCTTGGCCTACTGGGCGGGGCTTGCCCACCACAGGCTTTAAATGCATCAGCAAGCCTGGGCCCGCATTGACCTCCACCACGGCACCGTGAACCTCTTGCAAAGGGCGAGAGATATCGGGTGTGACCAAATCGATGCCGGCAATATCAAGACCTACAACCTTGGCCGCCAAAACCGCCATGTCGGCGACTTGGGGATGAACCTCATCGGTGACATCATTGGCCATATTGCCAGTACGTTGAACGATGATGACTTTTCCTTGTTCAGGAATGCTGTCTACTTCAAAGCCTTGTTTTTGGATTTCCAAGACGATGTTGCCTTGCTCGGAAAGAATGATTTTTTCCAGTGGAAATTCTTCTTCCAAGCCGCGACGTGGATCTGAGTTGACCTGCGAGTCTATGAGATGCGCAACAGAAGATGCACCATCGCCAATGATTTGCACAGTTTCACCACGGGAAACAGCCACCACTTTGTCACCCACGACAAGCAGTCGATGTTCTTCGCCCACAATGAACTGCTCGACAATGACTTCGGTGTTTTCTTCTTCGCGCAAAGCAATATGAAAAGCCGCGTGCACTTGTGCTTCGGTTTTCAAATCAAGAGACACACCGCGGCCATGGTTAGCGTCTATGGGCTTGAGCACCACGGGCAGACCAATGTCTTGCGCCACAGACCATGCCTCTTCGGCGGTGGTGACCGTACGACCTTTAGGTACCGGCACACCACACTGGGTGAGCAACCGTTTGGTCAAGTCTTTGTCGCTGGAGATGTGCTCTGCAATAGCGCTGGTTTTGTCAGTCTCGGCTGTCCAAATGCGCCGCTGACGCGAGCCGTAACCCAGTTGCACCAAGTTACCCGTGGTTAAACGAATGGAAGGTATGCGGCGTTCTGTGGCGGCGTCCACAATACATGCGGTGCTGGGTCCCAAACACAAGCGGTCGACCATGTCTTTGAGTTTTTTGACGGTGGCCTTGGCATCAAAAGGTGTGTTGTTGATGGCTGCCATCACCAAATTACGGGCATCAAGCAAACTGGCCATGCCGATATCTTCTTGCCGCGCCCTGAAAACCACTTTGTAGACGCCGCTGGTGCTGGTTTCGCGGGCTTTGCCAAAACTCACCTGCATGCCAGCCAAGGTTTGCAACTCGATGGCCACGTGCTCGATGATGTGCCCTGCCCAAGTGCCATCGCGCAGTCGCCAGACAAACCCACCTACTTCACCCACGCTGCAATGGTGTTGCTGCAAACTGGGTAAGTGTTCAATCAAGCGGTCGACAAAACCAGGAATGGTGTTGGAGGGAAATTTTTCCAACTCACCAATATCCAACCAAGCTTCAACTGCCGAGCGGTAGGTCCAAAAATTGGGGCCACGTAAAAACCGCTGTTGAAGAATTTGGATATCGTCGAATGTCATAATTGAAGCCTTGTAATTAATTAGCGTTTATTTATTTAACATCGGAATGACCGACTACAGATTTCAGCAAGGTGTGAGTGGCTTGTCACAGGATTGGCGGGCTAAGGTGCAAGAGAAGATTCCCGCACTCACCAACGTACTGGGATGGTTAGAGGTTGACCTCGACAGCCGATTATATTTCGCAAAATCCCTGCTTTTTCTCTCTAGCGACAGCTTCTATGCCATTGAGTTAAATGATGGCTCTGAGTTGTCGCTGCGTGAATGGCCGCTGCAACCCGACTTGCTGATGTCTTTGAAAGACTATGCCGGCGTGGGAACGCTGGAGTTACACACCCTCAGCCACAGCCTTGGCAGTTGGCGCTTTACGCTGGGGCGCAACGAACAAGCGCAGGCCTTTGCCCAGGCTTTCTCTGATTTGGTCTCTGGCACACCCAATGCGGCCAAAGAACTTGGTGCTGCCAACAATTTCGAAACCCCCATTGAAGAAGAACATCCTCCCCTGCAGGGTAACTGGGGTTTGTTCAGGCTGTGGCGTTTTGCCAAGCCTTATAAAGGCCAGTTGTTCTTAGGCTTTATCTTGACCTTGGCGTCTACCGCCGCCACTTTGGTGCCGCCTTATCTGACCATGCCTTTGATGGACGATGTGTTAATCCCCTTTCAAAATGGCCAGAAAATTGATATTGATTTGGTCACCATGTACTTGGCTGGTTTACTCGGTGCATCTTTGCTGGCATGGGGATTGGGTTGGTACAAAACCTATGTGCTGGCTTTGGCGTCTGAGCGCATAGGTGCAGATCTGCGATCTACTGCTTACGAGCATTTATTGCGACTGTCGTTGGAGTATTTTGGTGGCCGACGCACAGGCGACTTGATGACCCGCATTGGCAGCGAAACCGACCGCTTGTGCATCTTTTTGTCGGTGCATTTTTTAGATTTTGCCACCGACGTGTTGATGATTGTGATGACCGCGGTGATTTTGTTCAGCATCGATCCTTGGCTGGCCTGCGCCACTTTGCTGCCCCTGCCTTTCATCGCTTGGTTGATTCAAAATGTGCGCGACAGGCTTCGCTCGGGTTTTGAAAAAATTGACCGTGTGTGGTCGGAGTTGACCAATGTCTTGGCCGACACCATTCCGGGTATTCGGGTTGTGAAAGCCTTCGCCCAAGAAAAGCGCGAGGCTTCGCGTTTTCGCCTCGCCAATAAACACAATTTAGCGGTCAACGACCGCGTGAATTTTTTGTGGTCCTTGTTTTCACCCACGGTGACACTGGTCACCGAAGTGGGTCTGTTGGTGGTTTGGGCATTCGGCATTTGGCAAGTGGCGAACCACCAAGTCACTGTCGGGGTGTTGAGCGCATTTCTGGCTTACAGCAGCCGTTTTTATGCACGTCTAGACTCCATGAGTCGCATCGTGTCACACACCCAAAAGGCGATTGCCGGCACCAAGCGGATTTTTGAAATACTCGATCATGTGTCTAGCGTTCCTGAACCTGTCAACCCTCAACCCATGCCCAAAATCCAAGGGCGTATTCAAATTGACAACATCGGTTTTCGCTACGGCAACCGCGCCGTGATTCGCGGCTTGAGTTTGGACATTGCGCCCGGGGAAATGATTGGCTTGGTCGGTCAAAGCGGTTCTGGCAAAAGCACCATGGTGAACCTCATTTGCCGCTTCTACGATGTGAGCGAGGGTGCGATTCGCATAGATGGCACCGATATTCGCGACTTGCGTGTCAGCGACTACCGCCAACACATTGGCTTGGTGCTGCAAGAGCCATTTTTATTCTTTGGCACGATTGCCGACAACATCGCTTACGGCAAACCGCAGGCCACGCGCAGTGAAATTGTGGCGGCCGCTCGCGCTGCGCATGCGCATGAATTTATTTTGCGTCTCCCCCAAGGCTATGACTCCTTGGTGGGCGAACGCGGCCAATCTTTGTCGGGTGGGGAGCGCCAACGCATTTCCATTGCAAGGGCTCTGTTGATAGACCCGCGCATACTCATCATGGATGAGGCCACCTCGTCTGTGGACACCGAGACCGAGCAAGAGATTCAAAAGGCTTTGGACAATTTGGTGCGCGGCAGAACCACCATCGCCATTGCCCACCGACTCTC
>CAMBXY010000134.1 GCA_945871945.1 Bordetella parapertussis | reverse complement strand
TCGCCGGTCGCATACGCTTGACATTCCACGCATGAAAATACTCGTGGCTGATAAGCCCTAACAAGCCAATGTAGTCCTCGCTGCGGGCTTTATCAGACAGCTTGGGCAAATCTTTTCTTCTGCAAAGCAAGGCCGTGCTGTTTTGGTGTTCCAAGCCACCGTAGCCATCAGAAACAGCATTCAATAAAAAAACAAAATTGTTGAATGGCGGCGGTTTTCCTTGATGCCAAAAATTCACAATGCTGTGCGCTATTTTTTCAACATCTTGCTGCAGCTGTTGCGAATCAAAAGAGGGCGCAGCCCCAGTCACCACCACCTGATGGCTTGACTTTAAAACAGAAAATTTGCTACTTACAAAAGCGGACAACTCAACCGGACTGTCGGCGAGTTCATCATAGTTTTGTGCATGGTAAAGACCAAAACCAGCTTCATCGATACGCTGGGCTTTAAGTGCAGTAGCTACCCGCCAGCTGTCGGTGTGTTCGGGGGAAATCAACTCTAAGCTCAGGCTGTTTTGGGTTTGGTCCAGAGCTTGTACAAACATGCTGGTGCCGTTGAAAAAACCTCTGCTGGCATCAAGCCAAGCGGTGCGTACAGAGTTATCGTGGGCGTAGACCTTGTATTGCAGTTGCAAAGCTTGCTTGGCTTTGCAGTTGGTTTGCCAAGTGCATTTATCGACTTGTTGAATCTTCAGCGTTTGACCCAACTGCGTGGCCTGCATATCGCTGAGTTGTTTAGAAAACTCTCTGACCAAATAACTGCCGGGAATCCAAACAGGGAGTTGAAATTGTTGTTTTGCGCGGGGATTTAAAACATGCAAGGTAACACACCATGTATGTGCATTTGCATTTTCAACCTTGACTTGGTAATGAATGTCTTTTTTGTAAGGGCCTTTAGCGGACATAAGGCGAAAGGGTCAAGGTTTAGCGGATGAAAGCAGTTTTTCAATTTGGGCCATGTCCACCGCCCCGGAGACACGTGTGCCATCAGCGAAAAAAGTGGTGGGGGTGCCGCTAATTTTTTGCTTTTGACCGAAATCCACGTTTCGTTTGATCGCAGCGGTGTCACAGCCCGAAGAGGGGGGCACTTGGTCGCGCAGCATATAGTCTTGCCACGCTTTGGCCTGGTCTTTGGCGCACCAAATGGCTTTTGATTTATCTACGGAATCTTTACCCAGTATGGGGTAAACAAAGAGATACACCGTCACGTTATCTATGCTTTGCAAGTCGCGCTCAAACCGCTTGCAATAGCCGCAATTGGGGTCTTCAAACATGGCCATCTTGCGTTCACCTTTGCCACGCACCATGACGATGGCATCTTTGAAGGGCAAGGACTTGAAGTCCACAGCCAATATTTTTTGAATACGCTCTTCGGTTAAGTCACGCTGTGTTTTGGTGTCAATCAAACGCCCCTGTAGCAGAAAGTTTCCTCCTGCATCGGTGTAAAAGATTTCCGAGCCGTCAACCCTTAATTCAAAAAGACCCGCCATAGGTGCACGCTTGACTTCATCAATAGGACTAATTTGCGGCATCCGCTCTTTGAGAGTTTTGCGAATAAAGGCTTCTTCGCCTTGAGCCCAAGCACTGGGGAGCAAAAGACTGCTTAAAAGCAGGGCGATAAAAAATTGAAAATGGCGCATAGGAACCTTGTTTAAAAAGAGGGATGCATGGCTTGTTGTATGGTCCATTGCTTGAGGTGCGAAAGCTTGTCAAAACTGCTAAGACCCCAATTTCGCAATGATTGCGCAACCGTGCTGGGGTGTGAAAACACGCGTTGTATGCCGTCGCAAGCCAGCAAAGTGGGCATCAAACCGGCTTTGCGTTCTCGCTCATAGCGACGCAACAAAAACTTGTCACCCACGCCACGCCAATACTCTTTGCCTTCACGCAGCGAAAGTATGTGGGCCAAGGTCGCGACATCGGCCAAACCCAAGTTCAAGCCCATGCCCGCCAGTGGATGCACACTGTGAGCCGCATCGCCCGCGAGTACCCAACTGTGGTCATTGGCAAAAGTGCCACTCCATTGTGTGGCTTGGGCTGATTGCAAAGGCCATATGCTTTTGGCGCTGCAAACTTGTAAATGTCCCAGGGTGTTTTGGCTGGCCTTGGTCAAGGCCAAAGCAAGCTCTGCATCTGAAGCGTCGAAAAGCGTCTGTGCCCTGGAGCTGGGCAAAGACCACACCACCGCGGCTTCTTGTCCTTGTGGTCCACCCAAGGGCAGCAAAGCCAAAATATCGAGTCCATCTGGCGCTTGGGCAAACCATTGCAATGCTTGTTGTCGGTGTGGGGTGTCTAAGCGCACGCGGGTAGCCAAGGCGTGTTGAGGGTAGGGCATCGATTGGAAGTCAACCCCAAGCTCTTGCCGCGTTGAACTGTTTTTCCCCTCGCAGACCACGCTCAAAAGTGCTTGAACAGGGGCGCTGTGCCGCTCTATGCTGGGTTGGAAATCCACCGCTTGGTGAAGTAATTTTTCCAAGGCTTGAACATCAACAATATGGTTGAGGGCATCCCCATGGGATGAATCAAAGCTGACTGCACCCCCTTGGTCGCCCCATATGCGCATGCTTTGCACGGGTGTGGCGAACTCTGGACTTGGCCAGCAGCGTAAATCTGTAAGTAAGTTTTGAGAAATTTTATTGAGCGCAAAAGCCCGCATGTCTTGAGCGCCTGAAGGCGTGCCGACCAAGGCCACCCGCAAACGTTGCCGCGCCAACAAAAGGGCCAGGGTGCTGCCCACCATACCGCTTCCACGAATGCATACATCGTAAGTTGTCGTCATGCGCTGATTGTAGAAGTTGGCTGCACGTAGAATTTCCCCCGTATAACGTAACCCTACCCTTTGGTATAGATTGAAAGATTCTCATGAGTTTGAAATGTGGCATTGTTGGTTTGCCCAATGTAGGCAAATCCACCCTGTTCAACGCCCTCACCAAAGCGGGCATTGCGGCTGAGAACTATCCCTTTTGCACCATAGAGCCCAATGTGGGCGTGGTTGAAGTGCCTGACAACCGTTTGCAGCAACTCGCGCAAATCATCACACCCGAGCGTATCGTGCCGGCCATCGTCGAGTTTGTCGACATTGCGGGGCTGGTCGCAGGTGCCAGCACCGGCGAAGGCTTGGGTAATAAGTTCTTGGCACATATTCGCGAAACAGACGCCATCGTCAATGTGGTGCGTTGCTTTGAAGACGATAACGTGATCCATGTGGCCAACAAGGTCGACCCGATTGCCGACATCGAGGTCATACAAACCGAGTTGTGCTTGGCCGACTTGGCCGCTGTCGAAAAAGCCATTCACCGCGTGGGCAAGATTGCCCGCTCTGGCGACAAAGAAGCCGCTAAGCAAATGGCGATTTTGGAGAAGTGCCAAACCGCACTCAACGACACCAAGCCTGTGCGCACCATCGACTTCAGCAAGGAAGAGTTGGTCGAACTTAAGCAATTTTTCTTCATCACCGCCAAGCCCGCCATGTTCGTGGCCAATGTGTCAGAAGACGGTTTTGAAAATAACGTTTTTTTGGACCGTCTCAAGGCGTTTGCGCAAGCGCAAAACGCGCCCGTGGTAGCCATCTGCGCCAAGATAGAGGCTGAGTTGTCCGAGATGCAAGACGCCGACCGCTTGGAGTTTCTCAAAGAGTTGGGCCAAGACGAACCAGGCTTGAACCGACTGGTTCGTTCGGCCTACAGCCTCTTAGGTTTGCAAACCTATTTCACGGCTGGCGTCAAAGAAGTGCGGGCTTGGACCATCCGTGTGGGCGACACCGGCCCGCAAGCCGCGGGTGTGATTCACACCGATTTTGAGAAGGGCTATATCCGTGCCCAAACCATCGCCTATGACGACTTCATCAGCTTTAAAGGCGAGCAAGGTGCGAAAGACGCCGGCAAGATGCGCGCCGAGGGCAAGGAGTACGTCGTGAAAGACGGCGACGTGATGAACTTTTTGTTCAGCTCATGATGCCAGGCAGGCTGGGCAACCACAACATCACCCACTGCCAGCCCCCTACCAACATGGCGTACCTCAGGCCTTTGCCAAGAGCCATGTAAACAACGCAAGGCCAAAACGGCAGTCTTAAATAGCCCGCTACCACGCACAGCGGGTCACCAATGATCGGCAGCCAAGCGCCCAAACATGCCACGGGCCCCAAGCGTTCAAGCCAGCGTAAAGCCCGCATGTGTGGGCTCATATGTGTTTGGTGCAGACGTTGGGCCATCCACCGCTCAGCTCCCCAACCCATGCCCCAACCGATGGCCCCCCCCAGCGTGTTGCCAAGGGTTGCCACCAGCAAGGCGGGCCACACAAGCTCGGGGTGAAAACTCAACAAAGCCAACAACACGGGCTCTGAACCCAGTGGCAATAAAGTGGCAGCCAATGCAGCACAAACAAACAAAATGACCAAACCCCATTCGGGCGTGGCCATGTTTGTCAAGAGGGTTTGATAAAAAAATTCCATCTTTTGTCAGTTTAAAGGTTCATTCATTGCAAATAAAACCACATGTAAACGCACAGAAAAAAATTGAAAAAAATTTATCCCAAACCAGAAA
>CAMBXY010000133.1 GCA_945871945.1 Bordetella parapertussis | reverse complement strand
GCCTCCATTTCATCGGCATTCAATTGCTTGAGGAGAGTGTCAAAAAACACCACGCGTTTTTGCTTACCCAGACCCGTGAAAAAAGCATTGGAGTGCGCCGAACGGCGGCTGCCATCCATGACAAAAAAACCATTCGCCTGAAAACCGGTTCGCTGCATCAAGGCCATTACACGGGCTTTGAGTGCAGCATCTTCCAAGGGTAGAAACTTATTGAAAAGCGGCATGATGACGCTGGGCGCTAACCACATCACAAACAACTGATAAACCACCAGCACACCCCAGGCAATCATCCACCACCACGCGCCACCCGATTGCATCAGGTAAAGCACCAACCACAGCAGGGGCAGACCCAACACGGCACCCAGCAAACTGGCTTTAAGCATGTCTGTCAACCAAAGACCTAAAGTCATTCGGTTGAATCCAAACGCTTGTTCAATTTTAAAAGTTTGTATGTAGGACAAAGGCAAACTGACCACGGCACTGACGAGTATGAAACTCACCACCAAGCTGATTTGTTGCCACATGCTAGGGCCCAGCAGATTTAACAACCACTGATCGAGCAAGCCTAAACCGCCCAGCAAGGTCCACATCACCAGCATGGCCGTGTCTAGCGCCATGTCCCAATGACCTAAGCGCAGTTTGGCGATGGTGTAGTCGGCCGCTTTGTGGTGTGCCGCTGTGTTGATGGTGGCTGCAAACGCTTCGGGCACTGCCGCACGATGCTGCGCCACATGGCGCATTTGCCGATGGGACAGCCAAAATTTGAGGAGCAAGTTCAGCACCAGCAGGCTGGTGAAAACCAAGGTGAATGTGTAAGCGGTAGTCATGCAACTAGTTTAGGGGACAATGCCCCCTATGAATTTAAACGTTACAAATAATACCGAGCCGCCAGAGAGTATTTTGTTGGCCAAGTCGGATGACAACCTGATTTGGCTTGACTGCGAGATGTCGGGACTCGACCCCGAAAAAGAACGTTTGTTAGAAATTGCTTTGGTGGTGACCGGCCCACATTTGACGCCACGAAAAGAAAGTCCTGTGTGGGTTGTCCACCAATCTGAGGCTTTGCTTAATGGCATGGACGCTTGGAACAAAGGCACCCACGGCAAAAGCGGATTGATCGACAAAGTCAAAGCCTCCACCTTCGATGAAGACCAAGTGCAAGAGCAACTCATCGCTTTCATCAAGCCATTTATCTCTAAAGGCATTTCGCCCATGTGCGGCAACACCATCAGCCAAGACAGACGTTTTTTGGTGAAGTACATGCCCAAGTTCGAAGCTTGGTTTCATTACCGCAATTTAGACGTCAGCACACTCAAAGAACTTTCTAAGCGATGGAAACCCGAGGTGTATGCGGCTTTTAAAAAACGTCAAAGCCATACCGCTTTGGCCGATGTTCATGAATCTATCGATGAGTTAATTCATTACAGAGAGCACTTTTTAAAACTTTAAAAAAATATTTCTCAGGGTAGACCCTAATCCGTGAGAGAATATGCCTCGTTGGGTCTTTGACCCATTTGCTACATCTGCCTCTCACCTTGGGTTCATAGAATTGAACCACGCCAATATTCATTGTTGGCTTGCTTGTTTGAAGGTTGATGTTTTTCCAACCTTTGAACGGAGCGCCCGCCGCTAGGCTGGGCTTTATCTATGACTGAATTGAATTCCCATGTTTTGGCCGATGTTATTGAAGCGTCTAACGACTTACAACAAGCCACCTCTGCTGTAAAAACCAAAGAAACCGTCAAAGCTGACGGCTCTGGTTTTGTTGAGATGGGTCTGGCCCCAGAGCTGTTGGCGGCACTTCGCGACTTGTCTTTTACACAACCTACCCCGGTTCAAGTCCGCGCTATTCCCTTGGCTTTGCAAGACAACGCAGACAAACCCGCCAACGATTTATTGGTCTCTAGCCAAACGGGCAGTGGCAAGACCGCAGCGTTTTTGTTGCCTGTGTTGCACACCTTGCTGCAACAACAACAGCAACAAGAAAAAGACGAAAACAAGGCCTGGGCCGACAAGGTCGCACAAGCTGCAGCGCGCGGTGAAGAAGCTCCCAAAAAACAGCGCCGTAAAAACCCCACAGACACACGTCATGTCAAACCCGCCAATCCAGGCGCCTTGATTCTTTGCCCCACCCGCGAACTCGCTCAGCAAGTTGCCAAAGACGCCATCGATTTGGTGCGTCATTGCAAAGGATTGCGTATCGCTTGTGTGGTGGGTGGCATGCCTTACCCCTTGCAAATTGCACGTTTGCATAACGCCGACTTGGTGGTGGCCACACCGGGACGTTTGTTAGACCTGCAGCGCTCCAAACAATTGCACCTCGATAAGGTTCAGTTTTTGGTGGTTGATGAGGCAGACCGCATGCTTGATTTGGGTTTTGCCGAAGACTTGGCCGAGGTGCACAAACTTACTCAGACCCGTCGCCAGACCATGATGTTCAGTGCCACGTTTGCACCCCGTATTCAGCAGTTGGCCGCCCGCATCATGCGCGCCCCACAGCGCTTGCAAGTAGACTCGCCCCAAGAGGCGCATGCCAACATCAAGCAAGTTCTTTTTTGGGCTGACAGTCAACAGCACAAGCGCAAAATGCTAGACCATTGGTTGCGCGACACCACTATCGATCAAGCCATTGTTTTTGCCTCAACCCAAATTGAATGCGATGCGTTGGCCGAAGACTTACAACAAGTGGGCTTCTCCGCAGTTGCTTTGCACGGTGCACTCAGCCAAGGTTTGCGCAATCGCCGTTTGCAAGCGCTGCGCGATGGTCGTGTCCAAATTTTGGTGGCCACCGACGTGGCCGCACGCGGTATCGATGTGCCCAGTATCAGCCATGTGTTTAATTTCGGCTTGCCCATGAAGCAAGAGGACTATACCCACCGAATTGGACGCACGGGACGTGCAGGTCGAGACGGCTTGGCTGTGACGTTTGCTGAGTGGCGTGACCGTCGCAAAATTTTGGACATCGAGCATTTCACTCAGCAGCCTTTGCGCGTGGACATGATTCCTGGCTTGGAGCCCACCCAACGCGCCCCGCGTGCACCCAGTGGCGCAGAACCCAAGCGATTTGGTAAACCGTCGGGTGGCAGGTCTTATGCCGGCCCCAAACGCACTCCTGGTTTTAAGCCACGGGGAACCGGCCGCGCTTAAGCAAAGACTGGGGGGCTATCGCTCGTTGAGCGAGTTCCCCAAGGTTTTGATCACCGGCTTCATCAAATAATTGAGCAGATTGCGGGTGCCGGTACGGATATCGATACTGGCAGTCATACCAGGTTTGACTTCAATCAATTGAGCCTTGGGGTTGGTTTGTTCCTTGGCTAAACGGATATTGACCTTGTAATACACACTTGGCTGACCAGTGGGTGTAATGACCGACGATCCCTGCGCATTGGTATCTGAAAGCGTGTCAGGGCTGATGTCAATCAATTCGCCAGTGAGGTTGCCATACAGGCTGTAATCGTAGGCATCCAAAGAAATTTGTACTGTTTGCCCCACCACCAACTGACCCATATCAACAGGTAACACTCTGGCTTCGACAAGCAAGTTGTCTCCCACAGGGGCGATGTGCATGAGTTCGTCGCCGGGCCTGAGTACCCCACCCAAGGTGTGAATTTTTAAGGTTTTCACCACCCCATCCATCGGGGCTTTAAGGGCAGTATGGTGGAGCAGGTTTTCTGCGCCACTGAGTTTTTGCATCTGGACCGAGAGTTCGTCTTCAACACGCGTTAATTCAGTTCGGGTTTCTTGCAGGTATTTGTTTTTACTGGCGCTCATTCGACCCTCAATTTCAGTCACCTGGCGCTTGGCTCTGAGCACATCAAGTTCACTCACATCCCCGTTTTTAAACAAGTTATCGTTCATGCGCTTTTCTTGTAAAGCCATGCTCAAAGCATCTTGAAGTGAACGTAATTCTTCGTCCAGCGAAAGCTTTCTCTGTGTGAACAAACCCATCTGAGACGAAACAAATTCGGGGTAATTTCTGAATTCAGAGCCGAACTGAGGTGCAGACAAAGCCACCTCTGCTTTTGCACGTAAAAGAGCCGCTTTGAGCGACATGATTTTGGAGCGTGTTTCATCTAAGTTAGCCTGCACCCGTTCCTTTTCTAAAACCGCTAACAGTTGCCCACTCTTGACGGTATCGCCCTCTTTGACTTTCAATTCTTTCAAGACACCGCCGTCTGCAGCTTGCACCAACTGGGTACGCGCACTCAGAATCACTTGCCCTGTGGTGTGTATGGTTTGGTCAATTTCAAAATAGGCGGCCCATGCAATGAATACAGCGACGCAAGCAGCAAGAAGCCATATCAACTTCCCGCTACCTTGGGGCTCATCTTGGTAATCGTTGCTCATGCGGTTTTCATATTTTTGTGAATAGGCGTGACCGCTTGTGGGTTTTGCAACTGTTGCAATACTTTGTCCCTTGGACCGTCGATCACAATTTCTTGGTTATTCACCACAATCAGCCTGTCCACCAAAGGGAGCAGTTCAAATTTGTGGGTCGTCATTACCAAGGTGTCGCTTTCACGCAGATGGCTCGATAGCGCCTGAATAATCCTCACCTCAGTTTGCTTATCGAT
>CAMBXY010000132.1 GCA_945871945.1 Bordetella parapertussis | reverse complement strand
TACAGGCACGACAGTTATTTTTATTACCTCACCGGCTTTACCGAGCCCAATGCTTGGTTGGTGGTGACAGCCAATGGGCACAACACTTTGTTTTGCCAACCCAAAGACTTAGAGCGCGAGATTTGGGACGGCATTCGTTTGGGGCCCGTGGCAGCACCCGCCGCTTTGGGTGTAAGCCAAGCGCATTCGGTGAGCGAACTCGATAAAGAGTTACCCAAGCTGCTTGAAAACCAAACCACGGTTTGGTTACCTTTTGCCACGCATGAAGGTTTGACCGCGCAAATGGACGGCTGGCTGACCAAGGTGCGTGCCCGCGTGCGCACCGGCGTGTCTTGCCCCTCATCGCAACAAGACCTGTGTACTTTGCTGGACGAAATGCGTCTGGTGAAAGACGCATTCGAACAAGACACCATGCGGCGTGCCGCCCGCATAAGCGCCCACGCCCATGTGCGCGCCATGCAAACCAGCGCCCGCATGTTGCGATCTGGTCTTGATGTGCGCGAGTACCACTTAGAGGCAGAGTTACTGCACGAGTTTCGCCAACACGGTTCACAGTTTCCGGCTTACACCTCCATCGTCGCAGCAGGGGCCAACGCCTGTGTGCTGCATTACCGCGCCGATACTGCTGCGATTCGCGACGGCGAATTGGTGCTGATTGACGCGGGCTGTGAACTCGATGGTTACGCCTCAGACATCACCCGCACTTTTCCCGCCAACGGCAAGTTCACGGGACCGCAAAAAGACCTGTACCAAGTGGTCTTGGCAGCGCAACACGCCTCAGCATCAGCCACAAAGCCGGGCGCGCGTTTCAACGACCCGCACGAAGCCGCATTGCGCGTCTTGTCGCAGGGCTTGCTGGATTTGGGTTTGCTCACACAAGCCAAGCACGGCTCTGTAGACGATGTGCTGGAGAAAAAAGCTTTCTTCCCTTTTTATATGCACCGCACCAGCCATTGGTTGGGCATGGATGTGCACGACTGCGGCAGCTATGTGGAACCAGGTGAGGCCAACACCGCCCCCGCCAAAGCTGATCCGCTCACCGGCGTCATGGTCCAACCACGCCCCAGTCGCGTGCTGCATGCGGGCATGGTGCTGACCTTAGAGCCCGGCCTGTATGTGCGCCCTTCTGACGATGTGCCCCAGGCTTTTTGGAACATCGGCATACGCATTGAAGACGATGCCCTCGTCACTGCCACCGGCTGTGATTTGATGAGCCGCGATGTGCCGGTTGAGGTGGCTGAAATTGAAGCCTTGATGGCTGGCTAGGTGTATGCTCGGGAAGATTTCTCGATGCTTTATGACTACTTATTTTTTATTTCTCGACACCTATGCGCCACAGCGCTGGCTTTTTTGCTTTGTCCTCAGGCTTGGGCTGAGGTGGAATTGTGGGGCGGTAAGCCCTCGCTGGGCTTGGAGTTTGAACACCAAAAAATGGCGTTCGGCGCAGGCCACGCGAACTCGCTCACTTTGGTGCCAGGCTTGCGTTTTAAGGACGCCTTTATCAATAAAGTGGATATCTTGATTGAGGGCGAGCGAGAAAACGAGGTTGTAGACGGCGTGAACGAAAAAGCGCGGGCTAAAAAACTGGCCTTGCGCTTGAAAAAAAACTTCGAGCTCAACAACACTTGGGAACTGTTTGTGCGCGGCTTGGTGGGTCGCGAGTTCAGCAGTGAAGAGAACTTTAACTACAGCTATATAGACACCGGTATCCATTTTGAGCGCGGTGCTTATGGTTTCATGGCGGGCCTGCGTTTTCAACGCAGCTTGGACGGCACTGCCGGTCACGACAGAAATAAGATTCGCTTGGGTCCCAGCTATGAAATCGATGCACACCATGAAATCGAGTTCCGTTTTATCCGCGCGTGGGATGCGCAAACCCGCAAGCGCGACAGCGATGCCTTGATCGCCGAATACACCTACAAATTCTGATTCAAGGTCCCGCCTAGAATCTGCACGGTTCGTCAGACACTCTGCTTCTGTCGGCCCTTGGAGTTACGCATGGCCAACCCACCCACACCACCCACCGACCACACCAGCCCCCAAGCGCGCGAACAATTGCGCCGCGCAGCACTCGATTACCACGAGTTCCCCATCCCTGGCAAAGTGGCTATTCATGCCACCAAGCAACTGCTGAACCAACATGATTTGTCGCTGGCCTATTCACCCGGTGTGGCTGCTCCTTGTGAAGAAATTGTCAAAGACCCCAATAACGCTTACAAGTACACCAGCCGAGGCAATTTGGTGGCCGTCATCACCAACGGCACGGCGGTGCTGGGCTTGGGCGATATCGGCCCCTTGGCCGCCAAACCGGTGATGGAGGGCAAGGGCGTTTTATTCAAAAAGTTTGCCGGCATCGATGTGTTCGATATCGAGATCAACGAAAAAGATCCCGACAAATTGGTAGAAATCATCGCCGCTCTTGAGCCCACCTTCGGCGGCATCAATCTGGAAGACATCAAAGCGCCCGATTGTTTTTATGTTGAGCGTAAATTGCGCGAACGCATGAAGATTCCCGTCTTTCACGACGACCAGCACGGCACGGCCATCGTGGTGGGTGCGGCGATTTTGAATGGCTTGAAAGTGGTGGGCAAAGACATCGCCCAAGTCAAGTTGGTGGTGTCTGGCGCGGGCGCTGCTGCCTTGGCTTGTTTGGGTATGTTGGTCAAGCTGGGCATGCCTAAGAAAAACATCTGGGTGACCGATTTGGCCGGTGTGGTTTATGCGGGTCGCACCGAGTTGATGGACGAAGACAAAATCCAATTTGTTCAAAAAACCGATGCGCGCACTTTGGCTGAGGTGATAGATGCAGCGGATGTGTTTTTGGGCCTGTCTGCGGGCGGCGTTTTAAAGCCCGAGATGGTGAAAAAGATGGCGAACAGGCCGCTGATCATGGCGCTGGCCAACCCCACGCCGGAGATCTTGCCCGAAGAGGTTTTGCAAGTGCGAAGCGACGCCATCATGGCCACCGGCCGCACCGACTACCCCAACCAAGTCAACAATGTTTTGTGCTTTCCCTATATTTTCCGAGGTGCCTTGGATGCGGGCGCGTCCACCATCACCTCGGAGATGGAAATTGCCGCCGTTCATGCCATTGCCGATTTGGCGCAAGCCGAGCAAAGCGAGGTGGTGGCTGCGGCCTATGCGGGTGAAAACTTGGCCTTTGGCCCCGAGTACTTGATCCCCAAGCCTTTCGATCCGCGCTTGATGATGAAGATTGCGCCTGCTGTGGTGCAAGCGGCCATTGCCAGCGGCGTGGCGCAGCGCCCCATCAACGACATGGACGCCTACCGCGAAAAACTGCAGTCACTGGTTTATGCCTCGGGCTCGGCGATGAAGCCGATTTTTGCCGCCGCCAAGCGAGGTGTAAAAAAACGCATCTGCTTTGCCGAAGGTGAAGACGAAAGGGTATTGCGTGCAGCGCAAATTGTGTTGGATGAAGGCTTGGCCAAACCCACGCTGATTGGCCGTCCCGCCATCATTTCGCAGCGTATTGAGCGCTTTGGTTTGCGCTTAACCGAAGGTGTGGATTACCAGGTGGTGAATGTCGAGGATGACCATCGTTACAAAGATTTTTGGCAGACTTACCACCAACTCACCGCTCGCAAAGGTGTGACGGCGCAGTTAGCCAAAATCGATATGCGCAGGCGCTTGACGCTGATAGGCGCGATGATGCTTCACAAAGGCGAGGTCGACGGTTTGATTTGCGGCACCTGGACCACGCCTGACGCGCATTTGCATTACATCAATCAGGTGATTGGCCACCGCAAAGGCATCAGCACCTACGCCTGCATGAATGCGCTTTTGCTGCCTGACCGCCAAGTATTTTTGGTCGATACCCATATTAACTACGACCCCAGCGCCGAGCAATTGGCTGAAATCACCATCATGGCTGCTGAGGAAATGAAACGCTTTGGCGTCGTGCCCAAAGCGGCTTTGCTGTCACATTCCAATTTCGGCAGCAGCAACCACCCGACCGCCATCAAAATGCGCCAAACCTTGGCGCTGGTGCAAGCCCGTGCGCCTTGGCTGGAAATTGATGGCGAAATGCATGGCGACGTGGCGATTGACACCCCAGCCCGCCGTGAACTCATGCCAACCACTAGCTTGTACAGTGACGCGAATTTACTGGTTTTGCCTAATCTAGACGCGGCCAATATTGCTTACAACCTGCTGAAAACGGCTGCTGGCGGCAATATCGCTATCGGGCCGGTCTTGCTGGGCGCGGCCAAACCCGTGCAAATCTTGACCGCAAGCACCACTGTACGCCGTATCGTGAACATGACAGCAATCACTGTGGCAGATATAAACTCATATAAATAAGGTTTATTGTGAGTGCTTGCGCTCACTTTAGACTTCTCGTTAACCCTGACAGCGCCATAGCCAAGTGCCTACCGCCTTGCATTTTTAAGCGGCTTGTCGGATAATAACCAGCTTAATAATTCGGGTTTACTCGGGGGAAGTTTTAGCTTCCTTGCACTCAACTTAAGGGATTGCTGTGGCAACAGACCTGCCTCTTCGTACTGTCAAAACCAATATTGTTCAGTCTATTCGCGCTTTTGGTGTGAACGATTTGCAA
>CAMBXY010000131.1 GCA_945871945.1 Bordetella parapertussis | reverse complement strand
GTGTTTTTGGATATTTTGGGCATGGGTGTGGTGATCACAGGCGAGTCGGGGCTGGGCAAAAGCGAGTTGGGTTTGGAGTTGATTTCGCGTGGACACGGCTTGGTGGCCGATGATGCGGTCGACCTCTACCGCATCAACCAAGCCACCATTGAGGGGCGTTGCCCCGAGTTGCTGCAAAACTTATTGGAAGTACGCGGCATTGGTTTGCTGGACATACAAGCGATATTTGGTGAAACCGCGGTGCGCAGAAAAATGCGCCTGAAGTTGATTGTGCATTTGGTGCGCAAGGAAACCTTGGAGCGAGATTACGAAAGACTGCCGCATGAACCGCTGACCCAAGATGTTTTGGGCATACCGGTGCGCAAAGTGGTGATTCAGGTGGTGGCAGGTCGCAATATTGCGGTTTTGGTGGAAGCCGCCGTTCGCAACACGATTTTGCAATTACGCGGCATCAATACCTACGATAAATTTGTCCTTAGACACCAACAAGCCATGCTGGCTGGCCAAGCAGATCAAGCTGATTTGTGAGGACAAGCCAGGCGTTTGCAGTGCGCGTAAAGACTTAAGGCGTGGTCGGCGAGCTCAAACCCTTTGGACTGTGCAATATCGTGCTGTCGTTGCTCGATACTGGCGTCGTAGAACTCTTCCACGCGGCCGCAATCTAGGCACACCAAATGGTCATGGTGCTGCCCTTGATTAAGCTCATAAATTGATTTACCACCTTCGAACTGACTGCGCGACAAAATGCCGGCTTGTTCAAACTGCATGAGGACGCGGTAGATGGTGGCCAGACCAATATCCGCGCGATCATCTAGCGCCAAGCGGTAAACATCCTCGGCGCTCATGTGGCGCAAACCGCTTTTTTGGAAAAGCTCCAAAATTTTCAATCGTGGCACCGTTGCTTTGAGGCCGGTGTTTTTCAAGCCATCCATGGAGGCCATATGTGCTTTCTGTGGCTAAGTGTCTAAGGGTGTGAGGCCCATCGCTACAATGATTAAATCATAACTTGCCCTGTATCCACATGACTCTTTTGCGCCCGACGATGGCCGTGTTCGCAAGCGCTGCTTGTTTGCTGCTGACCGCATGTTCCACCATTGACGACCCTGTGGCGCGTGCCATTCGCAAAGTCACGCCTTACCGTGTTGAAGTGGTGCAAGGCAATTTCGTGTCTAAAGAGCAGGCGCAAGCTTTGCGTGCAGGCATGAGCCGTAATCAAGTCAAAGATATTTTGGGCACGCCCTTGATCGCCAGCGTTTTTCACAGCGATCGCTGGGACTATGCGTTCACCATTGAACGCAAGGGAACCCAACCACAGCAGCGTCAGTTATCCGTGTATTTCAAAGATGATGTGTATGTGCGCTATGAAGGCGATGAATTGCCCAGCGAGTCCGAATTTGCCGAGCGCATTGCCGTGCCGGAAGACCGCAAAGTGGTGCCTCGCTTGGAAGCCACGTCTGCAGAGCTGGAAAAATTTCGTAAAAATTCCCCTGTCCCTGTGGCTGTGCCGCCCAAGCCAGCGTTGCCAACAGACAAAATTTACCCACCTCTTGAGGCACGCTGAACCTGTATGAATGCATCTATTGCTCAACACCATAGGGTAGCCATCGCCGGTGCCAGTGGCCGCATGGGCCGCATGTTGGCGCAGGCCTTGGTTGAATCTGCAGATTGCCAACTCGCTGGCGCACTCGATGTGGCCGACAGCGTGCATATTGGCAATGACGCCACTGGCTTTTTGGGCCAAGCCAGCGGTGTCGTGATCAAAGCCGACTTGCACGCAGGCTTGCAGCATGCCCAAGTCTTGATCGACTTCACCCGACCCGAAGGCACGATGGCGCATGTCAAAGCGTGTCGTGAAAAAGGCGTGAAGATGGTGATTGGCACAACCGGTTTCAGCGACGAACAAAAACGCGAGATCCAAGCTGCCAGCCAAGACATAGCTATTGTGATGGCGCCCAATATGAGTGTGGGCGTGAATGTCACGCTCAAGCTATTAGAGATGGCCGCTGCCGCTTTGACCAAAGACTACGACATCGAAATCATCGAGGCCCATCACCGCCACAAAGTCGATGCGCCCTCGGGCACGGCCTTGAAGATGGGTGAAGTCATTGCCCAGGCCTTGGGTCGCGATTTAAAGCAATGCGCCGTGTTTGATCGCCAAGGCCATACGGGCGCGCGGCCCGACAAGGCCATTGGCTTTTCAACCATCCGCGGCGGCGACATAGTGGGAGACCACACGGTGTTGTTTGCAGGCACTGGCGAGCGTATTGAAATCACCCACAGGTCATCGAGTCGCAGCACCTATGCCGAGGGCAGTTTGCGCGCGGTCAGGTTTTTAGCCCACCAGCAGCACGGCATGTTTGACATGTTTGATGTGCTGGGATTGAGGTCAGCTTAAAGCCATGAGTTTTCTTCACTGGCTGGGTCAAGCCGACGCCTTGAGTCTTGGGGTGGCCTTGATTTTGTGCGCCATGTCGGTGCTGAGTTGGGTCTTGATTTTGTACAAGTCTTGGTTGTTGGCTGTGGCCAGCCGAGACTTGACTTTGTGCCAAGCCGCATGGTCGCAAGCCCAAGATTGGCAGCAAGTCCATGCCACTTGGTCTGCGCTTGATAGCCAACAATTGTTTGGTGCTTTGTTGCAAAACCCATTGCAGATGCCCAAGCAAGGTCTTGCTGCCCAAGCCTCGCATGAAGATCGACTCAGCAGCGGTTTGCGCCAAGCATTGCAAAGTATTCGCCAGCGCTTGCAAGCCGGACAAGACTTGTTGGCTACCATTGGCGCGACTTCTCCCTTCATTGGCTTGCTGGGCACTGTTTGGGGCATTTACCACGCCATGATCAATATGGCCCAAGTGAGTCAATACAGCTTGGACAAAGTGGCGCAACCCGTGGGTGAGGCTTTGGTGATGACAGCAGCGGGTTTGGCCGTGGCGATTCCTGCGGTCATGGCTTACAACTTGATGGGCCGACGCTTGTCCTCGATAAATGGCGCCTTGGATGCCTTGGCGTTTGACTTGCGGGCTTATTTCATGGCGCAAGCCCCACAGAATTGATTGGCGCCACACCATGCGTATGGGCGAATTTGAATCTACCGCAGCCAGCCAACCCATGAGCGATATCAATGTCACGCCCTTGGTGGATGTGATGTTGGTCTTGTTGGTGATCTTTCTCATCACTGCGCCATTCATGGGTAACGCCTTGCGTTTAGATTTGCCCGCCGCCCAAGCGCCGCTCTCGCCCGAGGTCAGCAACAGCCTGAGTTTGAGTCTGGACCGCCAAGGCGCGGTTTTTATCAATGACAAGCCTGTGGCGCCTGAGGCTTTGCCTGCGGTGTTGGCCATGCAAGCCGGTGATGACGCGACCATCGAAGTGCAGCTGCGCGCTGACCAAAACGTGCCCTACGGACGCGTGGCCGAGATCATGGGTTTGTTGCAAAAAGCGGGCCTGACCAAGGTGGCTTTGGCGGTTCAAGTACCTGCGCCTAAAATCGATCCCACCTCCCCGTCACCTCGCCCCTGAGCGTGGACGGGGGTTCTCATTGAGCTACATGCAAGACACCTACCAACCCTCTGCCGTCGAGTCGGCCACCCAAGCCGCTTGGACCGCCAAAGACGTTTACCGCGTTAGCGAAGACAACAGCCGTCCCAAGTACTACGCCTGCTCCATGTTGCCTTACCCCAGCGGCAAGTTGCACATGGGTCATGTACGCAACTACACCATCAACGACATGCTCACGCGGCACTTGCGTATGAAGGGTTTCAATGTGTTGATGCCCATGGGCTGGGATGCCTTTGGCTTGCCAGCCGAAAACGCCGCCTTGAAAAACGGCGTGCCACCGGCCAAGTGGACCTATGAAAACATTGCTTACATGAAAAAGCAAATGCAGGCCATGGGCTTGGCTATCGACTGGTCGCGTGAGGTCGCTACCTGCGACGCCAGCTATTACAAGTGGAACCAGTGGTTGTTTTTAAAGATGCTCGATATTGGCGTGGCCTACCGCAAAACCCAAGTCGTCAACTGGGACCCCGTCGACCAAACCGTGTTGGCCAACGAGCAGGTCATAGACGGCAAAGGCTGGCGCACCGGCGCTCTGGTAGAAAAGCGCGAAATCCCAGGCTACTACCTGAAGATCACTGACTACGCTCAAGAGTTGCTTGACCATGTGCAAGTGGGTAACCCCAAAGCCACTTTGAACGGCTGGCCCGACAAAGTGCGCTTGATGCAGGAAAACTGGATTGGTAAATCTGAGGGCGTGCGCTTTGCGTTCACTCACAACATCCAAGGCGCCGACGGCGCTTTGATTGGCGACGGCCGCATGTTTGTCTTTACCACCCGCGCCGACACCCTCATGGGCGTGACTTTTTGCGCGGTTGCGCCTGAGCATCCGCTGGCGCTGCACGCAGCTGCGAGCAACCCCAAGCTGGCCGCGTTCATCGAAGAATGTAAAGCGGGTGGCACCACCGAGGCCGAACTGGCCGTCAAAGACAAGCTCGGCATGGCCACGGGCTTGTTCGTGACACATCCATTGACGGGTGCGCAACTTGAGGTGTGGGTGGGCAACTATGTGCTGATGAGCTATGGCGATGGCGCGGTCATGGGCGT
>CAMBXY010000130.1 GCA_945871945.1 Bordetella parapertussis | reverse complement strand
TCGCCTAAGCCTGATTTAGCAGACGCTTCAAAGTTCGCCATCGCAAGTTCTGTCAGTGGAAGTTTTCTATCCAAGGTTTGCGCATGGGTGCGCATGGCGTTCAAATCTTTGATCACTGTGTTGAGGGTGACATTGACCGTATCGGACTTGCCGTCGATCAAAGATTGCGCAATAAAAGCGCCGCGGTTTTTCAACAAGTTCGGACCGCCAGAGGTTTCTGAAAAAATGTCGACCACGCGTTTGGGATCTAAACCCAAAGGTTGAATGAGCGACAAAGCCTCGGCAAAGGTATGCCAATACACCAGCAAAGGCAAGTTGATGGCGAGTTTCATCATCGATCCAGCGCCGTGGTTACCGATATGCTCGACTCGCTTACACATTTGCTCTAGTAGTGGCCTAGCAATTTCTAAGTCTTCTGCACTTCCGCCGACAAAACCAATCAACTTGCCCTCTTTTGCAGGACCGATGCTGCCACCTACGGGACACTCTAAATATTTCACGCCTACTTTGGATCCCTTGTCTGCCATCACCGCTTGTTTGTCAGGCGAGACCGTGCTCATCTCAATGATGAGCTTGCCCGGAGCAGGTGCTGACAAAAGTCCATTCGCAGAGAAGTACACATCGTCAAGCGCTTGCTCGTTGGTCAATAAACAAATCACGATGTCCGATTGTTGAATCAAGTCTCTTGCCGTGGGGCACCAAGTGGCACCTAAGGCTATCGCAGCTTGGGCCTTGGCCTCGGTTCTATTCCACACCAAGAGATCATGACCAACAGACTTCAAACGCGCTGCAATCGCAGTACCCATTTTTCCGGTTCCAGCAATACCAATCTTCATAGTTTTCTCACTCCAACTTCATGTCACGGATCACGGCACGGAACTGGTCCATTTGCCGCTTCAAAATTGCGTCTTGTTCTGCGGGTGTCGAACCAACACCTTCAGCGCCTAAATCAGCAAGGCGTTTAGCCACATCGGGGTGTCGGACCGCTGCAATGATCTCGCGGTTCAAGCGGTCGATGATGTCTTTAGGCGTTTTCGCAGGAGCGAATACACCATTCCACCCTTCCAACTCCAAGCCAGGAAAACCTAACTCTTTGACGGTGGGCACATCGGGCAAACCTGCAATACGTTTGGTAGCGGTTGTGGCTAAAGCACGCAAGGTACCTGCTTTGATTTCAGCCAAAGAGGAAGAAAGTTGATCCCCACCGACTTGAATGCGACCCGCGAGCAATTCTTGCTTCAAAGGTGCAGCGCCTTTGTAGGGCACATGTTCCATTTCAATTTTGGCGTCACGTTTGTAAGACTCACCCAAAACGTGCATAGCCGAACCAGGCCCCGTAGAGCCGTAGTTGTATTGCAAACTTTTATTGGTTCTGAGTAGATTGGCTAATTCGCGAAGGTCCTTGGCAGGGACGCTGGGGTTAGCAGTCCAGACAAAGGGGACGAAGACAGCGATAGAAACGCCGGCGAAATCTGTGTCTACATTGAAGGGCGAACGGTTGTTCAAGGTCTGGGCTACGGAAGACAAAGGAAACGTGAGGTTATGCATCAAGATGGTGTAACCATCAGGCGGGGCTTTTGCAACTACATCCGCACCTATTGCACCACCAGCTCCACCGCGGTTGTCAACCAAGACGGGTTGACCCATAGATTCGCTCATGCGCTGGGCCAAGATACGCGCCACGATATCGGTGGTTCCGCCTGCGGGGAAAGGCACGACCATTTTGATGGGCTTGGATGGATAGGCCTGTGCAAGGGCCAAACTTGGCATAGTTGCCACGCACAGCGTACCAACCAAAACAGCCAATAAGCGGTGCATGGTTTTTCTTTTGAAATGCATATCTGTCTCCTTTAGAAATTTGGAAATCTGCACTTTTCCTACGAATCACTATCTCACAAGGGCTTGTGCGGCTTTGGTCCCATAAGCGACATTGGCGAGGCGGGGTTTGCCATAGAGGGGTAATCCCCACTGACAAAGTGGGATGTAAATGCCATGATCAAACGCATTTTGTTAAGGAGACATTTACTATGACACGTCGCGTATTTTCTAAATCTTTACTCGCCCTCTCACTAGGCTTAACCCTCGTAGGTTCTGCTGTTGCCCAGAGCTACCCATCTCGACCCATCACCATGGTGGTTCCTTGGGGTGCTGGTGGTGGAACAGACGCTACCGCGCGTATCGTCGCTGCCTTGATGGAAAAAGAAATGGGCCAACCCGTCAATGTCGTGAACCGCACTGGCGGTAACGGTGTGGTGGGTCACTCTGCTATCGCTACGGCACCAGCTGATGGCTACACCATTGGCATGATCACGGTTGAGATCACCATGATGCATTGGGCTGGCTTGACGGAACTCAATCCCAAAGACTACACCCCGCTGTCTTTGATGAACATTGATCCTGCTGCCGTCACCGTACGCGCAGACTCGCCCTATAAAACGGTCAACGACTTGTTAAATGCAGCCAAGGCCAACCCAGGCAAATTCAAAGCCTCTGGTACTGGCCAAGGCGGTATTTGGCATTTAGCGCTTGCTGGCATGCTGAAAGATCAAAAAATGGAGCTCAGTGCTACGCCTTGGGTGCCATCTAACGGAGCTGCACCTGCTATGAATGACTTGGCGGCTGGTGGCATCGAATTTGTCACTTGCTCGTTGCCTGAATCACGTGCACTGATTGACGCTGGCAAAGCACGACCTCTCGCTGTGATGGCCTCACAACCGTCTGGTTTGTATCCCAATGTGCCAACTCTGAAGGCTGCTACTGGTAGCAACTGGACCGTTGGTGCTTGGCGTGGTATGGCAGGCCCCAAAGGTTTGCCAGCAGATGTGCAAGCAAAATTGGGGGCTGTGCTTAAGAAAATCTATGACAGCCAAGACTTCCAAGGCTTTATGCAGCAACGTGGTTTTGGTGTCATCTATGCGGACTCCAAGGGCTTCGAGCAATTCATGGCCAAGGGCGACGCTGACATGGGCGTTGTCATGAAGTCTCTCGGATTAGCCAAATAACCATTCATGAAAATCAATGACACCCTGAGTGGCCTAGCGCTTTTAGCGCTATCGCTACTGATCCTCTACACAGTGAGCAGTTATCCGGTGATTCCTGGCCAAAACATTGGCCCGGCCGCATTTCCCGGATTGCTCGCTAGCTTGCTGGCCTTGTGTTCTGTCCTTCTCATCGTGAAGGGACTCAAGGCTAAGAAGCATGAGGATTGGGTGGTCGTTGGCGGCTGGGTGAAATCTTGGTTTCACCTGCGCAACTTTTTAGTGACGGTTGGATGTTTGTTTTTTTATATTTACGCATCAGACTATTTGGGCTTCATCATTTGTGCAACCCTCCTGTTGGCAGTCATGTTTGCCGCCTTAGAAGTTCGCCCCAAGGCTATTTTGCCAATCGCCTTGATAGTGACTATGGTGATTCACTTTATTTTTTATAAGGGACTTCGCGTCCCTCTTCCATGGGGTCTTTTGATGCCCATTCAGTGGTAGATAGATAAAAGAATGACCACTGCCGTTTTGTTGCAAGCTTTTTGGCTGGTGTTTGATCCGTATGTCCTGCTGGTCATTTTGTGTTCAGCCCTCTTCGGACTTTTTGTAGGTGCTATTCCAGGATTGAGCGCCACTATGGCTACCGCCTTGCTGGTGCCCATCACCTTCTTTATGCCGCCAGTGCCAGCGATTGCTGCCATCGTCACTGCCACGGCGATGGCGATCTTCTCTGGCGATATTCCTGGTGCCTTGCTGCGTATCCCCGGTACGCCTGCCTCTGCTGCTTATACAGACGAGGCATACCAAATGACGCTCAAGGGCCAAGCAGAAATCGCCCTTGGCGCTGGCTTATTGTTCTCTGCCATTGGCGGCTTGTTTGGCACCATCGTGATGGTGCTTTTCTCACCCGCTTTGGCTGAAATTGCGTTGAAGTTTTCGTCATTTGAATACTTCTGGCTGGTTGTTCTTGGATTGGCTGGCGCGGTGTTTATTGGGAATACCAGTGTCCTAAAAGCTTGCATATCTTTGTTACTGGGTTTGCTAATCGCATGCATTGGTTTAGAAAACCCAGCGGGCCATCTGCGCTTTACCTTCGGTATGAAAGAGTTGATGAGTGGAGTCGAGCTAATTCCCATGATGGTGGGTATGTTTGCCGTATCCGAGTTGCTGCGCTACATCACCAATATGGATCCGCCGCCGATGATTGCGACCGAGAAAATCGGCAATATCTTTGCAGGCATGTGGGGCTTGTTGAAAAAATACCCGTGGGCCCTTTTGCGCGGTAGCGCTTTGGGCACCATCATCGGCATACAACCAGGCTCTGGCGCTGACATGGCCTCTTGGCTGAGTTATGCCATGAGCAAGAAGTTCTCAAAAGAGCCAGAAAAATTTGGCACTGGCCACGTCGAAGGCATTGTCGAATCAGGTGCGGCCAATAATTCGTCGTTGGCGGGTGCTTGGATTCCAGCTATTGTTTTTGGTATTCCTGGTGACTCCATCACCGCGATTGCCATTGGCGTGCTGTATCTAAAAAATATGAACCCAGGGCCGATGATTTTTATCAACAACCCTGAGAACATTTACGCCATTTTCTTGGTCTTTATATTGGCCAACATCATCATGGTGCCTCTCGGGTGGCTCACAGTC
>CAMBXY010000129.1 GCA_945871945.1 Bordetella parapertussis | reverse complement strand
ACAAAGCGGCGGTCGAAGTCGGTGTATTGGTACATAAGCTATTTAAATGAAAACCAGTTTGCTGCCAGCCCAAGCCAACAACACGGAAAGTGCCGAACGAATAAAGCGTTCGGGTACGCGGCTGACCCATTGCGAGCCCAACCAAATGCCGGGGATAGAACCTATCAGCAACAGACCCAATAACTGCCAATCGACAGTGCCTAAAGTGGCATGACCCAAGCCTGCCACCAAGGTAAGCGGCACGGCGTAAGCGATATCAGCCGCGACTATGCGGTACAGCGGCAACTGGGGGTAGAGAAGCATCAGAACAGTCACGCCAATGGCGCCTGCGCCTACCGAAGTGAGGGTGACCAATATGCCAATCACCGCACCAAACAAGATGGGCAATAGGGGGTGCTTGGTTTGATCGACTGGGCGCTCAAGGCTGGCTTCATCAAGCACTTGAATATGGCGCGGGCCACGAATCGCTTTGTACAAAGTCGCTGCCGCCGTCAGCATCAAGGCAAGACCCAAGGTGAAGGTGATGGCCTTTTGAACCCCGGGGTTGGAGGCTCCCAAGTCGTGCAACACCCACAGCGTGAGCAAAGCGGCAGGAACGCTGCCCAAGCTCAGGCTGAACACCACACGCCAAGGAATGATGCGCTGTCGAGCAAAGTTCAACATGCCACCGGCCTTGGTGCCTGCGGCAAAAAGCAAATCGGTGCCTACCGCCAATGCGGGCTTGATGCCAAAGCCAAAAATCAGCAAGGGCGTCATCAGCGAGCCCCCGCCTACGCCGGTGAGACCCACGATCAGGCCCACCACAAAACCCGACAAGATAAATGCAAATTCGTTCATATGGGCGCGACTGTACTGTTTAGATATATAGAACCCAACTATTTTTTAGTTTTAGCTATATGCGATTTGGCTATAACTAATTAACAGTGAGCGTTATTTATCTGTTGCGCAAGTTGCTCTGCGCATTGCATTGCCAAGGTAAGGCCCCGCGAACCCAATGCGGTCAACACATACCAATTAGGCAGGTTGACGCTATCTAAGGCACGTGCGATAGGCATGCGGTTGACAGAAGTACAACGAACCCCAGCCCAGCCTCCAAGGCTGTCTGGGGTTTGCCATTGGCGCCTGAGTGCAAGGGCTGCTTGTGGCAAAAGTTGTTCTAGCTTTTCAAAATTACTGGCGTGGTCAAGCGCAGTCACCACAGCTTTTGCTTGGCCTCGGTGAAACGTGGCACCGCTGTACCAAGCCAAGCCCTGCGGTGTAGGCACATAGCTGACAAAACCGCCAAAGCCATTCACCGCAAACGGTGGGAATAACTTAGCTTCTTCAGCGTCATGCAAGCCCCAACTGATTTGACCCGCCACGGGCAGCAAAGGTAATTTGGGTGCATCAGACAGTTCTGCCAAAAAGTCGCTGGTGTGTGCGCCCAAGGCCAGCACCACCGCTGGGTAGCCCAAGGCTTGAATCTCTGTGGCCTTGAGGGCTTGCCCGCGCTGAAAGTGAATGCAAGAGTGATTGATCAGCGCCTCAATCAGTGGCAGAGGTTTGACCCATGCGCCAGGGGCTTGCCACAACTGTTCATCGGCGCTGAGTTCTGACAAGCCCGCTTGAGCCAATTGCAAGTCTGTGGGTGTTTGCACCCAACCGTGCCAAACGTTTCCCATCAAAGACGGTTGCCATGTTTTTTTCTTGGTGTGGCCGTCCATTCGACGCTCAAGCACACCGCAGTCCAGCCAGTCTTGGCCGTTAACCAAATACGCTTGCGCAAAGGCCCGTACCTTTTCCATACCTGCGCGTGTGAGTTTGGAAAGAGGGTTGTCATCCACCGACACATGGCAAGACAAGACACCTATTGGCACGCCCGAGGCGCCTGCGGCAGGCGCGGTGGCTTGATCGAATACATCCACTTGCCAACCCTTGTCAGCCAAGGCACGTGCCATGGCAGCACCGGCAATACCTGCGCCCACCACCAAACAGTGGCGAGAAGCGGTCACTTCTTAGGCAGCAGTTGGTGGGACGTAGCCCTGCGCGGCATCGGCACCGTCGCCAAAGAAATGGTTTTCCATTTGACGAGCAAGGTATTGGCGGGCGCGTAAGTCAGCAAGGTTAAGACGGTTTTCATTCACCAACATGGTTTGGTGTTTCAGCCAAGCCGCCCAAGCGTCTTTGCTGACGTTCTCCCAAATGCGTTTGCCCAAGTCGCCAGGGTAGGGCGGGAAGTCCAGGCCTTCGGCCTCTTTTTCAAGCTTGATGCAGTGGACGGTACGTGCCATGTCTTTCCTCTGAGGGGTTTCTGTAAAGGCTTGACTTTAGCAAGCTTTGTTGCAGGGCTTTGAACACAAGGGTATTAGCGAGAAAAGCAAAAGCGCTAGACTGAATACTTCACAAACGGGTTCATTTCATGTTTTTGACTTTTATGCGTTCGCTCTCTCCTCGCATCACTTGGGGCTTGGTGGCTTTGGCGTGGACCGCTATGTTTGCATTTGGTTTGTATTTGCAACATGTGGTGGGCTTGGAGCCTTGCCCCATGTGCATTGTGCAGCGCTACGCCATGACAGGCGTCGCCATGATTGCCTTGGTCGCGGTGTTTTGGCACCAAGGGTGGCGCGGCCATGTGATGGCTGTCTTGGCTTCGGCGCTGTCTTTTGGCGGCGCGTTTGTGGCGGCCCGCCAAAGTTGGTTGCAGTGGTACCCGCCCGAAGTGCTCAGTTGCGGGCGAGATTTTTACGGCATGGTTGAATCTTTTCCGCTGCAAAGAGCGATACCCATGATTTTTCGTGGCGGCGGTGACTGCTCGAAAGTGGACTGGACTTTTCTCGGTGGATCCATCGCCAATTGGTCTTTCGTGGCGTTCATGGCAACCGCGGTCTGGCTGCTGGCATTTGCGGTCTTGCGCTACAAAGACCGACTTCAATCCCAATAAGGGTTGGATGACAGTTGGCGAAATGCATCCACTGCATCTGTTTGCAACTGGTCTAGCCTGTAAGTGATCCAACCGCAGGCAAACCAAGCGCTGGGTTGAGAGTCTCTGAGCGCGCTGAATTTTTCTTGCGCATTGGTCAAATCATTCATCTCACCCAATATGTTTTGTACCTTGGAAAGATCTTTCAAATAAGGTTTGAGTTGTTTGTGCGGCAGCAAGGCATCGGTAAATTGCAATGCATACCTTAGTTTTTTGACCCTTTTACGCAACTCGTGTCTTGCCTCTGTGCCCAAATCTGCAAAATGTAAACCTTCTTTCAAAATCTTGCGGTGCCACTTTTTTAGCTTGGGCAGAATAATTTTCGTGAGCCTTTGCGGATGCACGCTTGGAATCAACATGCCAGAAGAAGGTGCTGGGGAATGCACAAACGCACTCATTTGCACCAGCCAAGATTGAAACAACGGGTCTTGCGCTACCGAGCTTGCATGGTCTTCAACCACCTGTTCTGGCAAAGTCAGGGCTGGCTGACCAGCCTCAAGCAGCAAAGGTAACAAATCATTCAAAAGCACATTGTTGTCACGCGAACCACCCAGCAAGGCAAAGTATTTTTTAATGCCGTCTCTTTGCGCCTGCGTGGGTAATTCGCACAGGTCTTTGAACAATGACCAGGCTGTGCGCATTCTGCGAATGCCCACCCGCAACTGATGCACATGCTCGGTGGTGTCAAGCGCATGGATACCAAGCGTGTCGATGTGTGCCAGCACCGCCGAGTTGCGGATGATTTGATCCAAGCATTCGGCCATGACGCAGCGCAAACCTTGGCTTGCACTCATGTCCGCCACAAGCTCAATGGGCTTAGCGTTTCGAGGCGCCCAAAACTTGTCAACCTCCAGCGCTTTCGAGTGGCTGGGGTTCTCAGTGCCTTGGGTGTCAATCTCTGTGAGCTTGTGGTTCAGTCTTGCCAAAAGATCGCCTCTTTCAGACTTGCTGCGCGCGTCCATCATCAAGCCATGATTTAGCTGCCATTGGCTTGCCAAGGAAAAAAGTGCGGCGATTCCTCCAAGCTTAAGTTCCAACTCAACCTCGCAGATGGGTAAATCCAGGGCGCCGGCGCGAACAAATCCGCAGTCGTAGGCAATTTCAACCACGCCCGCAGGGGTTCGAATCAAACGCATCAAGCGCAATACCTGCGTTTCATAACCGACGGCCAGTGGTTCACTCAGGTGGGCAATCAGCGATTCCGCTGGTGTGCCAGCGTAAACGGATAAATCCAAGTCTGGGCTGGGTCGCGGGTGATTCAATTCAATTCGGGTAAGCAAAGACTGGCCGACAGCAATTTTCAGGGTTTGAATCCATTGATCATTTTCCAGTCGCAAGCGCAGCGCAATTTTTTGCCGGGTGAGATGTCGCCCCGCCGTATCAAAATAAAGTGCTTTTAAAACCAGTGTTTGTGTAGCGCCGCGTTGGAGCGCTTTTTCAAATGAGGCGATAGAAGACTTGGGGACATGAAACTTCAATTCTGTTTCTATCTGGGTGTTTGTATGCAACTTATGCCTTTTTTCCCAATGCCAGAGCGAGTAAGTCGGCTTCAATCCCAAGTGCAGCCTCGCGAAGATGCGGATTATGTGTCTCGCTGCCAGCGCGTCCCATGTCAAGATCGGATTGAAAACCGTCGCGCTCTGGCCAAATGTTGTCAAGCACATCAAAGCCCGCTTCTTCAATCACGCTTCT
>CAMBXY010000128.1 GCA_945871945.1 Bordetella parapertussis | reverse complement strand
GGGTTGACCGCCAGCACATTGGGTGTGGCGGCCATGTTGATGATGGGCGAAAAATCCTTCAACGGGTCATAGGGAACTTTGGGGTTGATAGCGGGATTGGTCGAGGTACTTGATGCTGTAGCCAAGCCCAAGGTATAGCCGTCCGCTGTAGCGCGCGCCAGTTCTGCCGCGCCGATGACGCCACCACCGCCTGCTTTGTTGTCCACCACCACCGCTTGCCCCAGTAACTTGCCCAAGGGCTCGGCGATGATTCGCGCCATCAAGTCGGTGGTGCCGCCGGCAGCGAAAGGCACGATCAAGCGAATCGGCTTGCTAGGGTAAGTTTGCGCCATCACCTGTGGGCAGAGCAAGCTGCAGACCACCGCAAAGAGAGCACACAGTCTTTTCATACCACCACCGGCTCGGGCTCCAAGCGAATACCAAAACGCTCGTACACGCTGGTTTGAATGGCTTGTGCCAAGGTCACTACTTCGCCACCTGTGCAAGGCTGGGCTGCACCGCCTTTGTTGACGATCACCAAAGCTTGTTTCTCGTAAACGGCGGCATTGCCCACCGATTTGCCGCGCCAGCCGCAAGCATCGATTAACCAAGCTGCCGCCAGCTTAAAACGCCCATCGGCCAATTGGTAATGCACCAAACGGGGTTCGCGCGCGATGATGTCTTGGCATTGGTCTGCGGTAACCGTGGGGTTTTTGAAAAAGCTGCCTGCGTTGCCAATGACGGCCGGGTCCGGCAACTTGGCGCGGCGTATCTCGCAGACCCAGTCAAACACTTGTTGTGCGGTGGGCTGAGCCACACCTTTTTGCGCCTGCTTTTTTTCTAAATCGGCATAGCTGATTTCAGCCTTCCATTTTTTGGGTAAACGAAAACGCACTTGGGTGATGAGTGCGCGACCCAACAACCCCAGGTCGCGGCTGTCAGCGGCAGCGTGTTTGAACACCGAGTCGCGGTAGCCAAAAGCGCATTGCGCCGCGTCAAGCGTGAAGTGCTGTCCCGTGTGCAAATCGACAGCATCTAAGGATTCAAACCGGTCTTGCAACTCCACACCGTAAGCGCCAATGTTTTGCACCGGCGAGGCTCCCACCATGCCTGGAATCAGGGCCAAGTTTTCCAAACCGGGCCAGCCTTGCGCCAGTGTCCAAGCCACGAATTCATGCCAATCTTCCCCAGCAGCAGCTTGCACCACCCAAGCTTTGTCATCTTCAGACACAAGGTGGCAGCCCTTGAGCTCGACCTTGATGACCAAGCGCTTGATGTCGCCGGTGATCACGATGTTGCTGCCCCCGCCCAAAATGAAATGTGCCTCGCGGCTGAGCACGGGGTCGCCCAGCAAGGCTTGGACATCGTCCATGGAGCGCAGGCGCAGCAGTCGCTCGGCGCGGGCAGCGATGCCAAAGCTGTTGTGCTGCTGCAAGGGAACGTTGGTCTCGATAATCATGTGAGAATTGTCGCACCCTGAACTCTTGAAGTCCCAACCATGCCCTCTTTTGATACTGTTTGCGAAGCCGACTTGGTTGAAGTGAAAAATGCTGTCGACAATACCGCCAAAGAAATCGGTACCCGTTTCGATTTCAAAGGCACCTCAGCTGCCATCGAACTCAAAGAAAAAGAGGTCACGCTGATTGGCGACAGCGACTTTCAGTTGCAGCAAATCGACGAAATCTTGCGAAATAAGCTGGCCAAGCGAAATGTGGATGTGCGCTTTCTCGACAAAGGCGACGTACAAAAAATGGGTGGCGACAAGGTTAAGCAGGTTGTGAAAGTGCGCAACGGCATTGCCAGCGAAGACGCCAAAAAGATTCAGCGCATCATCAAAGACAGCAAGCTTAAAGTGCAGGCAGCTATTCAGGGCGAGTCCATACGCGTGACGGGTGCCAAGCGCGACGACTTGCAAGCCGCCATGGCCTTGATTCGCAAGGACATCACGGAACTGCCGCTGAGCTTCGACAACTTTCGCGATTAATCGGGGTCAGATCCCAATTAAATTCCGTGACGCATGCCAACCACGGTGGGCTCGTTCTCCTCTCACTGCAGCAAAGCTGCAATGTTCGCGTCGATCCGACCCACCATGTCCGGCAAGCTGAAGCACAACATTCGGAAATCGGGATCAGATTCCATTTAACTATGACCGTCACGGCGAGCTTGGCCGCGAAGCGAACATTGCCACAAAGTGGCAGTGGGTTGGCATGCGTCACCCAAATTAATTGGGATCTGACCCCGATTGTTCCGATTGTTCCGATTTTTTGCTACCGATGCGGCTTTCTTCGCCGCGCAAGAGCTTGCCGATATTAGCCTGGTGTCGCCAAATCAGCACCGCGCTCATGACCGCCACTGCCAGCAAGACGCGGTCGTCAGCAAGCCAAGCCACTTGGTTGCCGAAAAAGTAATAGACCGGTGCAAACACTGCAGCAGCCAGCGCAGCCAGCGAGGAATAGCGAGAAAAATATGCCACGATCAACCAAGTGGCTAAGGTCGCCAAGCCCAAAAAAGGCTCGATGCCTATCAACACACCGGCAGCCGTGGCCACACCCTTGCCGCCTTGGAATCGAAAAAACACCGGCCACACATGGCCCACAAACGCCGCCAAAGCCACCATGGCCAGAGTCCCTGCGCCTAGGCCGTAGCTGGCACCTTCATGCACCACCGCCCACACGGGGAGCCAACCCTTGACACCGTCGAGCAGCAAGGTCAACACCGCGGCCAGTTTGTTGCCCGAGCGCAGCACATTGGTGGCCCCTGGGTTTTGACTGCCATAAGAGCGCGGGTCGGCCAAGCCCATGAAGCGGCTGACCACCACGGCAAATGACACAGAGCCGATCAGGTAGGCCAACACCAAAGCCACAGCAGGATGCAAAATGTCGAGAGGAATGTCCATGGCTTAAATGGCGGGGTCGCGCAACTCCCAGCGGATCGCATCAATCGCGGCCAAGACCTCGGGCGAGAGCTGGGTGCACCAAGCGTTCAGGTCTTCATCGAGTTGCGCCTTGGAAGTGACACCAATGATGGTGCTGGCCACGCGCCAATTGGTGTAGCAAAACGCCAGCGCAAATTGCGTGGGCGTCATGCCGTTCTCGCGCGCCAAAGCGTTGTAGCGACGGGCAGCTTCCAATGCCTCTGGGCGGGCCCAACGCTGCTTGCGCATGCTTTCATACTTGGCGATGCGGCCCTCTTTGGGCGCACCCTCGCCCAAGAACCCCGACGCATCGTATTTGCCGGTCAACAAACCAAAACCCAGCGGCGAATAAGCCAGCAAAGACACATCCAAGCGGTGCATGGTTTCGTCCAAGCCGTTGTCCAAAATGCGGTTGATTAGGCAATACACGTTTTGCACGGCAGCCACGCGTGGCAAGTTGTGCTGTTCGGCCAGGCGCACAAACTCGTGCACGCCGTAAGAGGTTTCATTGGACAAACCTATGTAGCGCACTTTGCCGGCCTTGACCAATTGGCTCAGGGCCTCCAACTGCTCGTGGATGGAGGTGACGGACCGCTCTTTGCTGGGCTCGTAATACATGGCGCCGAAAATGGGTGCATGGCGCTCGGGCCAATGAATTTGGTACAGGTCAATCACATCGGTTTGCAGGCGCTTCAAACTTGCGTCACACGAGGCCAAAATATTTGCGGCGGTCATGCCTTCGCCGGCACGCACCCAAGGCATGCCACGTGAGGGGCCGGCCACTTTGGTAGCGAGCACCATTTTTTGGCGCATGCCAGGGCGCTTGGCCAGCCAGTTGCCAATATAGGTTTCGGTGAAGCCGTAGGTGTCGGCGGTGGGCGGCACGGCGTACATCTCGGCAGTGTCAAAGAAATTCACGCCGCGCTCCATGCTGTGGTCCATGATGGCGTAGCTGCTGGCTTCGTCCACTTGTTGACCAAAAGTCATGGTGCCCAAGCAGATGGGGGTGACGTGCAAATCGCTTTGACCCAAGCGAACGGGGGTGAGGTTGAGCGTGTTCATGGCGAAGAGTTTACGTGGGCTGGCATGGGGATAAACAAGAACAGCCAAATAGAAGACTTAGAAGACTTTGGCGGAGAATGCGGTCATGAACACAATCAACTCCCCACTGACCGCCATCGTCACAGGCGCCGCACGCGGCATAGGTTTGGCCACCACGCAACTTTTTTTGGCCAAGGGCTACCAAGTGGCCATGGTCGACCGCGACAGCGAAGAACTGCACCGCGCCGCGCAGGTGTTGCAAAACGTAATGCCAGTGGACTGCGATGTGTCTGACGAATCCCAAGTTGCCGCCATGGTGCAAAGCGTACTTGGCTGGGCCGGGCGTATCGACGCACTGGTGAATAACGCGGGGGTTGCCGACTTCGGCCCGATTGAAGAAACCACTTTTGCCCGCTGGCAAACCGTGATGCGAACCAACTTAGACGGCGTGTTTTTGTGCTCGCAAGCGGTCATCCCTGCGCTTCGCCAAAGCCGTGGTGCCATCGTCAATATTGGTTCCATCTCGGGTCTGCGGGCCTCTACCCTGCGCGTGGCCTACGGCACGTCCAAAGCAGCAGTCATACACATGACCAAGCAGCAGGCGGTGGAGTTGGGCGAATACGGCATTCGGGTCAACTGTGTGTCCCCCGGCCCAGTGAAAACCAAGCTGTCCATGGCAGTGCACAGCCCCGAAATCATCAGCGCTTACCACGACGCGATTCCGCTTAACCGTTATGGC
>CAMBXY010000127.1 GCA_945871945.1 Bordetella parapertussis | reverse complement strand
TTTTTGTTGTTGATGGTCATGATGCCTTTGCCGGCGGTGCTGCCCATTTCAACTGCAAAACGCTTGTCTGTTTGAAACTGCTTCAAGCTTTGAGGTGATTGGAAGCGAGGCATGCCATCGATGTCGCCTGCCAAAAGGGCGGCCACTTGCGCAGAAGAGTCATTGATAAATCGGAAAGTGACCTTCTTCATTTTGACGTTGGCGGCATCGCGGTAACCATCCCATTTAGTCAGTGTGACAGCAGTGCCTTTGGCCCAGTTTTCTAATTTGTAAGGACCTGTTCCAATAGGCTTGGTGGCTGCGCTGTCAGCAGAGTTGGGGTGCAAAATGACTGCGGTGTTTTCGCCCATGCGGAATAAGAAATTGCCATCGGGATTGGTTAAAACCAAGACCACGGTGTGGGCGTCGGGTGTGGAGATGTGAGCAATGTTATTGAACACAGCGCCTTTGGCTTTGTTGGTGCTTTTCTCGGCTTTGGCGCGATCAAAGCTGAACTTCACAGCGGCAGAGTCAAAGGGCGCGCCATCTTGAAATTTCACGCCTTTGCGCAATTTGAAAGTGAAGGCTTTGCCATCGGCATCCATGGTCCAGCTTTCGGCCAGCAAAGGCGTGATGGAACCATCGACCTTGATTTTGGTCAGACCTTCTAAGATGTTGTAGTGCACCACTTCACCAATGGCTGCGGCTGGCGCAGTGGTGGGATCTAGGCTGGTGGGTTCCAAAATCATGCCCACTACCACGCTGTCTTTTTTGGACTGTGCATGGGCGGCAGGGATTGCAAGAGACATACTTGCCGCAGCCACCAAGGTCAGACCCAATTGGCCCAGTTGACGGCGCGTTGAACGAGGTGCTTGTGTCATGAAAAACTCCTTCATCAAAAAATTAGATTTCAAACGGAACTGCCTAGATTGCAGGGCGCGGATTCATCGTGAATAGCCTGGAATGGCCGCCAACAAAGCTTGAGTGTAAGCATGCTGAGCATGTTGGAAAATGTCTTCCGCCGTGCCTGCTTCTACCACCTGTCCGTGCTGCAAAACCATGACATCGTCGCACATCAGGTTGACAACCGCAAGATCATGGCTGACAAACAAGTAACTCAAGCCAAAACGCTCTTGCAGGTCCATCAAAAGGTTGAGCACCTGGGCTTGGACCGACACATCCAAGGCACTTACAGGCTCGTCGGCCACTATCAGCGAAGGCCGGGTGATGAGCGCACGGGCAATGGCAATGCGCTGGCGCTGGCCGCCCGAGAATTCATGCGGGTATTTGCTCAAATCAGATGCTCGCAATCCGACCTCGCTCAAGGCCGAAGTGGCTCGGTCTTTTAAATCAAGCGAGTTGAGGGATTGCCCTGAGGCGCTGTGCAATGTGCTGTGCAGCGGCTCACTCACAATGCGCAAAATAGTTTGCCTTGGATCGAGAGAGCCATAGGGGTCTTGAAACACCATTTGAAAATCGCTGCGGGACGCTCGCAGTTTGTTGGCGGGCAAGGCATTCAGGTCTTGTCCCTTGAAAAGCACCTTGCCTTGCGTGGGTTTTTCAAGAGCCATGACCAAGCGTGCCAAGGTGGATTTGCCAGAGCCCGATTCGCCCACAATGCCCATGCTTTTGCCAGCGGCCAATTTGAAACTCACATCGCTCAAAGCTTGAATGTGCCGCGCCTTGGCCAGCAAGGAAGCTTTGGGCAGGGGGTACTGCTGACTCACATTTTGCACATCGAGCAGAATCTGTGAATTGGCATTCATGCAGAGGCCTCCAGCTGTTGCCACTTTAGGCAGCTGACCCAATGTTCATGCGTTTGCATCGAAGACGCATCTGCGTTGAGATTGGCATGAATTGGTTCAGCGGGTGGCACCTTCATACGGCAACTGGCTTCAGCATGCGGGCAACGGTCTGCAAAAGCACAACCTTGTGGCCAGTTGAAAATTTCGGGCACGTTGCCAGCAATAGTTTGCAAGCGAGTACCGCGTTTCAAACCCAATTGAGGACGGGCCGCAAACAGGCCTTGTGTGTAAGGGTGTGCCCGTGTTTGAAACAAGTCTGGTGTGCTGGCACTTTCGACCACCGTACCGCCGTACATCACCATGACACGGTCGACCTGATCGCGCATCAGGCCCAAGTCGTGGCTGATGAGCAGCAAGCCCATGCCATCTTCGGTGACCAGTTGACGAATCAATGACAGCACTTCTTTTTGCACTGTGACATCAAGCGCAGTGGTGGGTTCGTCGGCAATCAAAAGGTCGGGCTGACAGGCGAGGGCAATGGAGATCATCACACGTTGTCGCTGACCGCCCGAGAGTTGATGCGGATAGGCATCTAGCCGCTCTTTTGCTCGTGGCAATTGCACGCGTTCTAACAATTCAAGTGCACGTGCTTTGGCTGCAGTCAAATTCATGCCCTGATGCAACTGCAAGGGCTCAGCTATTTGCTTCCAAATGGGGTGCAAAGGGTTCAGCGCCGTCATGGGCTCTTGAAAAATCATGGCCATTCGAGCTCCGCGCACTTTGCACAGTGCAGCGTCGCTCAGTTGAGTGAGTTCTGTGCCGTTCAACTGAACAGAACCATTCACTTGGGAACGTTCTGGCAGCAAGCCCATGATGGCCAATGCCGTGAGAGATTTGCCGCAACCGCTTTCCCCAATCAGGCCTAATGTTTCTCCGCGCTGCATGACAAAGCTCACACCGCGCAAAGCATCCACATGGCCGTGCGCGGTTTGAAGTGCCACGCGCAAATCTTGGACTGCCAGCAAGGGTGGCTTTTCAAAATGAGATGCGGGGCTTGAGGTCGTCATGTTGATGGGCTTATCTGGTTCTGGACAAGCGCGGATCGAGCAGATCGCGAAGACCATCGCCCATGAGATTCAAGCCCAGCACAGCCAGTGCAATGGCAACACCGGGATAGACCGCCAACATGGGGGCTTGAAACATTTGCGATTGCGCCTCGTTCAGCATTCGGCCCCAACTGGGTTGAGGCGGTTGTGTGCCCAAGCCTAAATACGACAAGGCAGCCTCCGCCAAAATGGCAATCGCAAATTGCACCGTGGCTTGAACAATGAGCACGCTGGCAACATTGGGCAGCACATGCTCCCAAGTGATAGCCCATTTGCTTTTGCCAGCGGCCCTGGCGGCCAGGGTGTAGTCACGCGTCCACACTGAATTGGCCGCACCGCGCGTGATGCGTGCAAACACAGGAATGTTGAAAATGCCAATGGCCGTGATGCTGACCACCAAACCTGGCCCGTAAATCGAAGTGAGCAAAATGGCTGACAACAAGGCCGGAAACGCGAAGGTGAAATCGGCAGCACGCATGACCACCTCTTCAACCCATCCGCGCTTGGCAGAGGCCAACAAACCCAGCGGCACGCCAGCCCCCAAACCAATGCCCACTGCAATGAATCCGACCAGCAAAGAATTTTGACTGCCGACCAATAACAAGGAGGCAATGTCTCTTCCAAGGCTGTCGGTCCCAAACCAATGCTGTGCGCTAGAAGCCGCCAATTTATTCGGAATATCAATGTCGCCCACAGGATAAGGTGACCAAAACATGGAGACGACAGCACTGATCACTAGCAAGAAAACCACAGCAGACCCCACCACAAAACTGGGATGTTGAAGGGCACGTTTGAAAGCGTGGTTCATGCGGCTCATGACCCCGCGGCAACTGACTTGATGCGAGGATCGATCCACGCATACAGCAAGTCGATTAAGAAGTTAATCAAAATGACCATGGCCGATAAGAGCATGACCACATCGCGCACCACAATCAAATCGCGGTTGGCAATGGCTTGAAAAATGAGGCGCCCAATGCCTGGCAAAACAAATACGTTTTCAATCACGATGGCACTGGTAATCAGATTGCCAAACTGTAAGCCCATGACAGTGACCACTGGAATCATGGCATTGCGCAGCACATGGCCCCAAAGCACTTGCGACTTTGACAAACCCTTGGCCCGTGCGGTGCGCACATAGTCGTCCGACATCGATTCAATGACCGCAGACCGGGTGACTCGCGTGAGGATGGCCGTTTGCACAGCCGCCAAAGCAGTGGCTGGCAAGACAAGAGCTGCCACACCTGCCCAAAACCCACCCCCATTTTCCGTAGACCAACTTGGAAATCCGCCTGCACTCACCCATTGCAACTGCACGGCAAACAACAATATCAAAAGGATGGCCAGCCAAAAATTGGGCAAGGCCAAACCCAATTGACTGAGTGTCATCACCCCTAAATCGCCTGAGCTGTTTTGCTTGGATGCCGCATACAAGCCAAGGCACAGAGCGATTAGAACCGTCATGCTCATGGCCATGGCGGCCAAGGGCAGGGTCACATGCATGCGCTCGAGCATAAGTTCTGCTGTGGGGGTGTCGTAGGAGATGCTCATGCCAGATTGGCCTTGCAGCAGGCCGCTCGTCCATTGCAAATAACGGCTGAGGGCGGGCTGGTTTAAGCCCAGCTTTTCTTCCATGGCCGCCAAGGATTCTGGCGTCGCGGTTTCACCCAAAATAACCTGTGCAGCATTGCCGGGTAACCATTCAAGCACGCCAAACACGACCACCGACGTCACGGCCAAGGTCATGAAAAAACTAAGCAGGCGTTGGAACACAAAGGAAGACACGCGTTATCCTTGTAACTTCAGTCGCTTAGCCCACTGAGCCATTTGAGCAGCAGTGGGGCGTGGCATGGAGAAAAG
>CAMBXY010000126.1 GCA_945871945.1 Bordetella parapertussis | reverse complement strand
GTGCTGGCCAGTGTCGAGGGCGACAAGGTGCAAATCGCCGCTGGCGTGACCGCTGACACCTTGGGCCGCGTCAAAGCCGGCGAGTTGGTGAATTTTGTGGCACAACAAGTGGGCGGCAAGGGTGGCGGCAAGCCCGACATGGCCATGGCGGGTGGCACACAGCCTGCCGGTTTGGACGCAGCGCTTGCCAGCGTTCAGGCTTGGGTGGCAGAGCGGCTTTAAGCCTTTTTAAACACCAAGTCCCACACGCCGTGGCCCAAGCGCAGGCCACGGTTTTCAAATTTGGTTAAGGGCCGGTAATCGGGTTGATCGGCGTAGCCGTCAGATCTACTGCTGGCGTTGACCAAGCCTGTTTCTGCTTGCAACACCGCCAAGATGTGCTCGGCATAAGGCTGCCAGTCGGTGGCTACATGCAAATACGCGCCGGTTTTCATTCGTTTCAACAACTGCTCCACAAAAGGCGCTTGAATCAGGCGACGTTTGTGGTGACGCAGTTTGTGCCAAGGGTCGGGAAAAAAAATGTGCACGCCGTCCAGGCTGCTTTCGTCCAGCATGTGTTTCAGCACCTCTACCGCGTCGTGTTGAAGAATGCGGATATTGTCAATGTGCTGCTCGCCCATGCGTTTAAGTAAAGCGCCCACGCCGGGTTCGTGCACCTCGCAACCTAAAAAATTGTCGCTGCTGCGCAATGCGGCGATGTGCGCGGTGGCGTCGCCCATGCCAAAACCAATTTCCAAGATCAGCGGTGCGACTCGACCAAACACCGCTGGGGCGTTAAGGGGCAATGGCTGAAAAGACAGCACAAACTGCGGCCCCAGTTCTGCCAATGCCTTGGCTTGTCCGCTGGTGGTTCTGCCAGCCCGGGTGACAAAACTTTTGATGGTCTTAGGGTGGGTGATGTGGTCGGGTGGGGCGGTCATGGGCAGGTGTCAAAGCCTGTCAATTATCTGCCGCCCAGCCATAGGCCAGTCCAAGACGCCAAAGCTTGCTGGCAAGACCCCGCTTGGGCAGGCAAGCCCAGCACTTGTGCAGCAGCATTCAAGGCGACAAGCGGGTCAGCCAAGTCCAGCGGCTGTGCGCCGTTTTGCTTGCTGAGTTTTTCGCCATCTGCGCCCTTCACCAAGGGGGTGTGCATATACAGAGGCGCGGGAAAGCCAAGTGCTTGTTGCAGCAGCATTTGACGGGGCGTGTTGTCGGCCAAATCCGCACCCCGCACCACATGGGTGATGTCTTGAAAAGCATCGTCAACCACTACCGCCAGTTGGTAGGCCCACAGACCGTCGGCGCGCAAAAGCACAAAGTCTCCTACATCTTTTGCCAGGTCTTGCTGTTGAACGCCAAGACACCTGTCTTGCCAGACCCAAGGCTGTGGCAGTTTCAAATCGTCTATCACTTGCTGCACATTCAAGCGCCAAGCCCGAGTGGTTTTTCCATGAAGGCCGTCGCGGCAGGTGCCGGGGTAGACGGCTGCGCTGTGTCGCTTGCGTTCGCCTTGCGCGTCTTCAATCTCTTTGCGCGAACAAGCGCAGGGGTAGGCCCAAGCCTTGGCCACCAAGCGCTGCAGTGCCTCTTGGTAGGCCAAGCCTCTTTGCGATTGGTAAAGCACGCGTGCATCTGGCAACAGATGGCAAGCCGCCAACTGCTGCAAGATGCCCTCAGCCGCACCATTGACGCAGCGCGGGCTGTCCACATCCTCGATACGAACCAGCCATTCACCACTGTTCTGACGCGCATCCAGCCAACTGGCCAACGCTGCGACCAAAGAACCGGCGTGTAAAGCGCCAGTGGGCGAAGGTGCAAATCTGCCTACGTACATGAATAGTGATTATTTCCAATAGCTTAGATGGGCTGGACACTTTAACCCCATGGTAAACACCTAAAACTGTAAATTTAGCTTGACATAGTAATGTGTCAATCTAAAATAACATCTAGATGCAAGGGTTTTTAAGAATTTGTGGCCATGGGGGTCATAAATAACCCTCGTGCGGGTTCAGCACGGACGTGAAGATCTTTCGAGGAGAAACAACATGTCAGACAGAGTTGGCCCAACAGGCCTTACAGAAGCCGAGTCAGAAGAGATTCATCGGCACCTCATCCAGGGAACTCAAATCTTTGGAATGATTGCCGCGCTGGCGCATTTGCTTGCGTACATCTATTCCCCTTGGCTGAAATAAAAGGAGCACCACATGATCTACGGAAAAATTTGGACAGTGGTCAGACCCTCAGTGGGCATTCCTATTTTCATCGCTGCAGTCGCAATCGCATCTTTTTCGGTGCACTTGGCGCTGACCCTCAATACCACTTGGGTCAAGAAGTTCCTGAATGGCAGCGCGGCGACAGCAGCGGTCACACAGACCGTCGCTACACCCACGGCTTAAATTCAGTTATTTCAATCAGGGTGGGCCGGATTGCTTGTCATTCCGGTCCATTCTTCCTATGAGCGCGTCCTCCAAATCCGCCCATTCTTGGCTGCATGTCAGCCTGAAATTTCTCCCGTTTGCTGACGCCGCAACAGATGATTTGCCCTTGGGGCGCTTGCTGCGTTTGTCACTCTTTCAAGTTTCTGTTGGCATGGCTTTGGCCATGCTGATTGGCACGCTCAACCGCGTCATGATTGTCGAGTTGAAGGTGCCTGCGGCATTGGTGGCGGTCATGATTGCCTTGCCGCTTTTATTTGCGCCGTTTCGCGCACTCATTGGATTTCGCTCAGATCACCACCGTTCGGCCTTGGGCTGGCGCCGTGTTCCCTATATCTGGATGGGTACCTTGTTGCAGTTTGGTGGTTTTGCCATCATGCCTTTTGCTTTGCTGGTCTTGGGGCGCATGGGTCAATCCGCGAGTGCGCCCGATTGGGTGGGTCATTTGGGTGCGGCCGTGGCTTTCTTGCTGGTGGGCGCAGGTATGCACACCACCCAAACCGTAGGCCTTGCCTTGGCCACCGATTTATCCCCTCCCGAAGCTCGCCCCAAAGTGGTGGGTTTGATGTATTTCATGCTGTTGTTGGGCATGATCGCCAGTTCCTTGATTTTTGGCTATTTGCTTAAAGATTTTTCCCCCGGCACTCTTATCAGTTCGGTACAAGCCGCGGCAGTTGCCACTTTGCTTTTGAATATCACCGCTTTGTGGAAACAAGAGGCCCGCACGCAGCGCTTGGGCGACCCGAATGAAAAAGATGTCGATTTTGTGTCGGCCCTGAAGATATTTAGCCAAGGCAATAACGCCTTACGGCGATTGCTGGCGGTAGGCTTGGGCACCATGGCTTTCAGTATGAGCGACGTTTTGCTAGAGCCTTTTGGCGGTGAAATTTTGCGTTTAAGCGTGTCTGACACCACCTTTTTGACAGCTATCTTGGCTTTTGGGACCTTGACAGGATTTGCTTGGGCTTCCAATGTGCTCAACCGAGGAGCCGACCCTTTTCGAATGGCCGCGGCCGGCGTCTTGGTGGGTGTGCCGGCATTCTTAGCGGTGTTGATTTCTGCGCCACAGGCTTCTTTGCTGTTGTTTGCCTTGGGCACTTTATTCATTGGCGTGGGCGCGGGTTTGTTTGGCCACGGCACTTTGACCGCCACCATGAATCATGCCCCACCAGGGCAGGTGGGCTTGGCCTTGGGCGCTTGGGGTGCTGTGCAGGCCACTGCCGCCGGTTTGGCCATGGGCTTGGGCGGTATCATTCGCGACTTGATGGCTTTGGTGGTGGATTCAGGAACTGCTTACGCTTTTGTGTACAGCCTTGAAGTGGTGTTGTTGCTCATCACCCTTTGTGCCATGTATCCTCTGATTGCCAAGAAGCTTCATCAGTCCTCAACCTCTTTTTCAACCCAAGGAGAAAAACCATGAAAACACACCACATCCTATTAATCATGTGGGTACTTCTGATGTTGTTTATGTTGGTCAACTGGTTCAACAAGCCCTACAAGAAAAAATAACTTGCTCTAGGCTGGCGCTGTTATGCCTAGCGCCAGACTCAGTCCGCTGACAAAAGCATCTTCGACGCGGTGGCCGATGAGCCAGTCGCCGCATAGCCCGATACCGAGTTGCTCATCCCAGAAAAACGCCTGGCCGGCAGGCGTGAGGGTTTTGGCATAACGCCACAGATGAATTTGGCTAAACCCAGGCTCGGCCCGGATGCCAGTTAACTCTGCAAACGCTTTTAATAATTTGGCTTCTACGCGGGCTTCATCGTCTTGCACATGTTCTTGCGACCACTCCGCGCTGGCTTGAACAGTCCAACGCTCGATGGGAGATCGCCCGGGCTTGGAGGACTCGCGCGCCACCCAAGCGATACGGTGATGGGTGCTTTGTGCCACATTCCATTGCGGCCCCATTTGGCCAAGCCCTGGTTGCACCAAAGGAAAGGCCAACATCAATGTCCAACAGGGCGCGACCATCACGGCTTCGGTGGCTGTCAAGGCATTGAACTGTGCGGCCGGTGCGCCGGATTGCCGCAGCAGATAGGCGGCTTGCACATTGGGGATGGCCAACACCACCTTATCGAAGCTACCCAGCACTTGGTTGTCGCTGGCAATCACTTGCCACTTTGAGCCATGGCGTTTGAGGGTTTTGACAGTGGTGTTGCAAAAGAGTTGACCCGCATCAACCAAGGGGGCCGCCCAATGCTGAACCAGTGAGTTCATACCAGGTGCACCTACAAAATGCAAATCTTTCGACGGCTTACGCACTTCAATAACCCTGCCCAGTG
>CAMBXY010000125.1 GCA_945871945.1 Bordetella parapertussis | reverse complement strand
TGCGAAGTTATCGATGTAGTTTTGCGCCATTTCCGCTTGGGTGACTTCTTTGCCCCAAACCTCTTTGGCAATCGAGTACATCAATAAGCGTGCGGTGGCATAGGTGTAGTCGGGTTCTTTTTCGATCAGGGTGCGCGCTGCCAGCACGGACGCTTTGTGCACCTCTTCCATGGGAATGCCATCGTAGAGGTTGCGCATGGTTTCGCTCAGGATGGGGGCGACTTGAATGTCAGGGTTCAAACCTGCGCAGGCGGCTTGGACCAATTCACGCAGTCTGGCGGTGTCTAGCACCAAGCGTTTACCACCATCGATCACGTGCAGAATGGGTTCTGCTGGAGCCGCTTGTTCTTTGTGCGCCGCACGTTCTTGGGTTCTTCTTTCGCGGTACAACACATAGGCGCGAGCCACTTCATGGTGGCTGCCGCGCATGAGGCCGAGTTCAACTTGGTCTTGTACATCTTCAATATGGAAGGTTCCACCACCTGGGCGCGAGCGAACCAGCGCACGCACCACAGCTTGGGTGAGTTGGTCAACGGTTTCGCGAACGCTGGCCGATGCTGCGCCTTGGGTGCCATGAACAGCCAAAAAAGCTTTCATCATGGCGACCGCAATCTTGGCGGGTTCAAAAGGAACCACTGCACCGTTGCGGCGAATGATTTGGTAGTTACTCAGGCTGGACTGCAAAGTCGAGCTTGTGCTGGCGGTTGCTAAGTCAGAAGGGTTGACGTAGTTGCTGCTGGCCGCAGAGGATGAGGCAATTTGCATCTTGGTTAAATTCCTGTTGTTCTGAATGCTTTGGTTAACGTATGGATTGCTGCTGGTTTTTGTGAACCAGCAAAAATCAAAATTTGGTTAACCCACACTATATATGGGGTCTGAACTCTTTTCAACACACTACGTGTAGTGTTTGTGAAAAAAAAGCAATTAAATCAATTTAAGCCAAGTTCGGCAGGAAAGTAAGCAGCCTTCAATCCTAAACTGTGTTGCAAATACCGCCACTGAAAACCAATACCTGGGTCTTTTTTGCGCTCTGGCGCAATATGTTCATGCCCCGCCAAAGAGGAAATGGGGTAGTGATTGAGGATCATGGGCAAAAGCGAAATTAAACTTTCGTATTGAAACCCACTAAAGCTCTCGCCCTCTAAACCTTCAAGCTCGATACCGATGGAGAAGTCATTGCAATTTGCTCGTCCATGGTGGCTAGACACGCCCGCATGCCAAGCGCGTTGATCGCAGCTGACGAACTGAATCAACTCGCCACCACGACGGATAAAAAAATGCGCAGAGACTTTGACACCACGCAGTTGCTCGAAATACGCATGGCTGTCGTGGGCTAGGGTGTTGGTGAAAAACTTTTCAACCGCGTCGCCATGGAATTGACCCGGGGGCAGGCTGATGGAGTGCAAGACCACCAAGTCTGTGCGTGTGTCTTGCGGGCGAGGTTCAAAGTTGGGCGAGGCAATATGTTGCGCAAACCTGTACCAACCGTTTGACCAACAATCAGACATGGGCCGCTCAGCCTTCTTTGGCAAGGCGGTGCGAGGCGCTGCAGTAAACCCCCAGCGAGCCTTCGACAGCATCGCTTTGCGGGAGGTGCAAATCGCAATGCGCACACCTCACCATGGTTTGGGGATTTTGACTTTGACGGCTGGCGTCTTGGGTCTTGTCGCTGTTGTTGCGCTTGGTTCGCAGCCACCAAATTACCCCAGCGATGACGACCAACAAAATAAAGTATTTCATGTGGCTTTGTGCACCAGAACTTCAAACACAAAGCGCGAACCCACATAAGCCAGCAGCAGCATGGCCGTGCCTGCATACAACAGGCGAATCGCCATGGGGCCACGCCAACCTCTGGCTTGACGCCCCCATATCAGCAGCGCGTAGGTCAGCCAAGCCATGATCGAAAGAACGGTTTTGTGGTCCCAGCGCAAGGCTTTGTCGGGACCGTACAAACGCTCGCCAAACAACAACCCAGCCAACAAAGTGGCGGTGAGCAGGAAAAACCCGATATGCACAAATCGAAAAGTCAGTCGCTCTAAGGTGAGCAAGGGCAAGCCTGAAGGGTCGGCCTCGGCCAAGCGAATTTGACGTTCGGCACGGTTCATCAAACCGGCATGCACCACGGCAGCGGCAAACAAAGCGTAGGAGGCCATGCCCAGCGCCCAATGCAATGGCAGCCACAGCGAGGCGGCGCCATGCAAGTCTTGTCCTGGGAAAAACAAAGGCAAAACCACTGCCACCAAACCAGCGCCCGTCAGCACCCAGCGGGTTTTCATTTGCGGGAACCAGTGGTGCTCTAAGGTGTAGACCATCAGCACCAACCAAGCGGTAGCCGACAAAGCGGGTGCGAAACCAAAGCGCGGCGTGGTGCCGGGTTCGGGGATGAGGCTGGCCAGCACACTCAAGCCATGGAACAGAGAAATGACCCACAGGTAGTTGCGGCTTTGGTTGAGCGACAAACGTCCACCCAATAAAGCACCTAGTGCATAAGCCAATGCGGCTAACAAACCCCATACTATGCTGAAGGTCGATGCGCTGAATACAATCATGTTCGCAGTTTAGCGTCTTGTGACACTTCAGGCAGGCTGCTCCCTTTTTTCTTCTAGGCTTAACCCATGGCATCCGCTCTAAGCGACAAACTATCTAAGCTGGTCAAACAAATCAGTGGGCAAGCCCGTATTACCGAGGCCAATGTGGCTGACATGTTGCGCGAGGTGCGCATGGCTTTGCTCGAAGCCGATGTGGCCTTGCCGGTGGTGCGTGACTTCATTGCGCGGGTGAAGGAAAAAGCCTTGGGGCAAGAGGTGTTGAGCTCACTCACCCCAGGGCAGGTGCTGGTGAGCATCGTGCAAAAAGAATTGGCCGCCACCATGGGCGAAGGCGTTGCCGATATCAATTTGGCGGCTCAGCCACCCGCTGTGATCTTGATGGCGGGTTTGCAAGGCGCGGGTAAAACCACCACCACCGCCAAACTCGCCAAGCACCTTATCTTCAAGCGCAAAAAGAAAGTGCTGACGGTGTCGGCCGACGTTTACCGCCCAGCTGCTATTGAGCAACTTAAAACTGTGACAGCGCAGGCCGGTGCCGAGTGGTTCCCAAGTGACCCCAGTCAAAAGCCGGTCGACATTGTGTTGGCCGCCTTAGATTACGCCCGCAAGCACTATATAGATGTGCTTTTGGTGGATACCGCCGGTCGCTTGGCGATAGACGAAGCCTTGATGCAAGAAATCAAAGCCCTGCATGCGGCGGTGCATCCGGTGGAAACTTTGTTTGTGGTGGACGCGATGATGGGGCAAGACGCAGTGAATACGGCGCGTGCTTTTAAAGAAGCTTTGCCGCTCACAGGTATTGTGTTGACCAAAACCGATGGCGATTCGCGTGGCGGTGCGGCCTTGTCGGTGCGGCAAATCACCGGCGTGCCCATCAAATTTGCGGGTACCAGCGAAAAAATCGATGGCCTTGAAGCTTTTGACGCCGAGCGTCATGCGGGCCGTATTTTGGGCATGGGCGACATTTTGGCTTTGGTCGAACAAGTCACTGCCAATGTCGACATGGAGGCTGCCCAAAAAATGGCAGCCAAACTCAAGAGCGGTGACGGTTTTGACCTTAACGATTTTTTAAGCCAAATCCAGCAGATGAAGCAAATGGGCGGCCTGTCAAATTTGATGGACAAATTGCCCAGTCAACTCACCGCCAAAGCCGGCGCTGTTAACTTTGACAAAGCTGAAAAAGAAATGCAGCGCAAGCAAGGCATTATTCACAGCATGACGCCCAAAGAGCGGGCCAAACCAGAATTGATCAAGGCGACCCGCAAGCGCCGTATCGCTTTAGGCGCTGGCGTTCAGGTGCAAGACGTCAACCGGTTGCTGAATGAGTTTGGCCAAATGCAAGACATGATGAAAAAAATGCGCGGCGGCGGCCTCATGAAAATGATGAAAAAACTCGGCGGCATGAAGGGCGGCATGGGCGGCGGTTTTCCCGGCATGCCGCGTTAGTCTTTCAGCACCACTTGACCGCGCAGCGAGTGCGGCAGCGCCTCGGTGATGTGCACATCAATCATTTGACCCACCAAGCGTTGGCCCTGAGGCCCCGCGTCAAAATTGACAATGCGGTTGCATTCGGTGCGGCCCATTAACTCGGCTGCACTTTTGCGCGAAGCGCCTTCAACCAAAATACGTTGCACCGTGCCCACGCGGCTTTGGCCAATGAGGTTCACATTGGCTTCGACCGTGGCTTGCAGGTGTTGCAGGCGGCGCAACTTCACTTCGTGCGGCGTGTCGTCTTGCAAATTGGCCGCAGGTGTGCCCGGGCGGGGGCTGAAGATAAAGCTAAACGACGCGTCAAAACCTATGTCGGTGATGAGCTTCATCAACTTGTCAAAGTCTTCTTCGGTCTCGCCTGGAAAGCCCACGATGAAGTCTGAACTCATGGAAATATCGGGGCGCACTGCGCGCAGTTTGCGAATCGTGCTTTTGTATTCCATGGCGGTGTAGCCGCGCTTCATAGCCATCAAAATGCGGTCGCTGCCGTGCTGCACCGGCAAGTGCAAATGGCTGACCAACTGCGGTACCTTGGCGTAAACATCAATCAAGCGCTGGGTGAATTCAATGGGGTGGCTGGTGGTGTAGCGCAGGCGCTCAACCCCGGGAATTTCAGCGATGTATTCAATCAGTAAAGCGAAATCGGCAATCTCTGTGGTGT
>CAMBXY010000124.1 GCA_945871945.1 Bordetella parapertussis | reverse complement strand
TGGAGTTGATCAGAGGAGCAAAGTGTCATCACAGTTCTTCAATACGACGGGCAGGGTAGCTGTCCCAGGCTTGGCAACCCGGGCAATGCCAAAAATGTTTCAAGGCTTCAAAACCGCAGGCCGCGCAACGGTAGCGGCGCAAGGGCTTGACGGCAAGCGCCAGCGCACGCTGCACCTGCGCTTGTTGGTCGCCAAGGCCAGCACCTTCAAGCCACTGACTGGCTGCAATCAGCGAGGGGTGATTGTGCAAATGCGCGGCGTAATGCTCGCGTGCACGCGGGCTGCCCATGTGCAACTCCAAGCTCACCAGCGCATCGAGAACATCCAAGCTTTGCAGATTTTTGTAGCCAGCTTCTAAAAGCGACAACACGCTGGCTTCGCGCTGCGCCAGCGGCGCGAGTTGGGCAAGATCGCCCGCGAACAAGGGCAGGGCAGAGGGGATCTCTAAGGCGAGTTGCTGCAACTGTTCGCAGGCTTGCAGGCTTTGTTCCTTTGCTTGCAACCAGTGCGCCATGGCGATATGCGGTCTGGCCAATTGGGGCGCAGTGGCCACGGCCTCTTGCAACAAGCCATGTGTTTCATCGCTGTCCTTGCTTTGCGCGGCCAGTTCACACAGGTAATGGGCGCGACGGCTATCGAACTGTCCTTGGCCTTCTTTATCAAGTTGGCGTGACACCTCGGCGGCTTGACGCCAGTCGCGTGCACGCTCGTAAATGCTCAACAGCGCCAGCAAAGCTTGGGCAGACAAGGGGGTGTCTTGCAAGGCGCGCAGCGCGATTTCAGCGCGGTCCAAAATACCCGCTTTCACATAGTCCATGGCCAAGTCGTACTGCGCACGTTGCCGGTCAGACTGGCTGATGTCGCCCCGCGAGAGCAAATGTTGGTGCACCCGCACCGCACGTTCGTATTCACCACGGCGGCGAAATAAATTGCCCAAAGCAAAATGCAACTCGGAGGTATCTGGGTCGCGTTGCACGGCTTCGATGAAAGCATCTATGGCCTGGTCTTGCTGCTCATTGAGCAAATGGTTCAGACCTTTAAAATACGCCTTGGGGTTGCTGCGGTTTTCCATGCGCAGTTGACGTAAATCGAAACGAGAGGCCACCCAGCCCAGCAAAAATGCCACCGGCAGACCAATAAAAATCCAGCTGATGTCTAAATCCATCGGTAGTTAAGGGCCGAAGGGGATATCAGGTGCAGTCGGCGTGGAAGGCGTTGCCGAAGTAGCGGGCGGCGCACTGGCGGGCGCGGCTTTTTGGGCCAAGCGTTTTTGTCGCCACCAGCGCGGCACCATGCCCAGCACGCCCAACACCACGCCTGCGGCAAAAAAGGCCAGCAGCACCAACACCAAAGGCGATGTCCATTGCAGACCCCAGAAAAATCGCACTTGCACATCTTCTTGGTTGTTCAAGGCGAAAGCAAACAGCATCAAAAAAATGGCCGCTTTCAGTGTCCACTGCAGCAGCCATAAGAATTGTTTCAAGACCATCCCCTGTGAATCAGGCCATTCTAGGCTTTAAGGTGTGTTGCCTTTGAGAAGTTGCTGGGTGCGTACATCGACCGCTTCACGCAGCGCCTTGCCAGGCTTGAAGTGCGGCACTCTTTTTTCAGGAATCGCCACGGCTTCGCCTGATCGAGGGTTGCGTCCCATGCGCGGTGGGCGTCGGTTGACAGAGAAGCTGCCAAAGCCACGTAATTCAATACGGTGGCCCTTGACCATGGCGTCACTCATGGCGTCAAGCAAGGCTTTGACAGCAAACTCGGCATCGCGGTGCGCCAATTGCGGGAACCGTGCGGCCAACTCTTCAACCAAATCACTTCGGGTCATGGCTACAACTCTCTCTTCGCAGGCGATTTATTTTTCGCCTGTGTCGAGCTTGGCACGCAACAAAGCGCCCAAGCTGGTGGTGCCCGCATTGCCCGAGGTTTGGCTCAGGGTTTGCATGGCGTCAGCTTGGTCAGCCGCATCTTTGGCCTTGATGGACAGCTGGATATTGCGTGTTTTGCGGTCTACGTTGACCACCACAGCAGTGACTTCGTCACCGACTTTGAGCACCTGGCTGGCGTCTTCGATGCGGTCACGCGAGATTTCTGACACGCGCAAATAACCAATGATGTCTTCGCCCAGGTCAATTTCTGCGCCTTTGGCATCCACGGTCTTAACCGTGCCCGTGACGATTTCGCCCTTGTCATTGACCGACACAAAGTTGGTGAAGGGGTCGGAGTCGAGTTGCTTGATGCCCAAAGAAATGCGCTCACGCTCGACGTCAACGGCCAGCACCAAGGCTTCAACTTCTTGGCCTTTCTTGAAGTTGCGCACAGCAGCTTCGCCGGTTTCGTTCCAAGACAGGTCAGACAAATGCACCAAACCGTCGATGCCAGCAGCCAAGCCGACAAACACGCCGAAATCGGTGATGGATTTGATGGGGCCTTTGACGCGGTCGCCGCGCTTGGTGGCGCCTGCGAACTCTTGCCAAGGATTGGCTTTGCACTGCTTCATGCCCAAAGAGATGCGGCGTTTGTCTTCATCGATCTCAAGGACCATGACTTCGACCTCGTCGCCTAAGGCAACGATTTTGGAAGGTGCCACGTTTTTGTTGGTCCAGTCCATTTCAGACACGTGGACCAAGCCTTCGATGCCGGGTTCGAGTTCGACAAACGCGCCGTAATCGGCGATGTTGGTGATCTTGCCGTGCATGCGCGTGCCTTGGGGATAGCGGCGGTTCACGCCCATCCAAGGGTCGTCGCCCATTTGTTTCAAACCCAAAGACACGCGGTTTTTGTCGGTGTCGAACTTGAGAATCTTGGCAGTGATTTCTTGGCCTGCGACCACCACCTCGGAGGGGTGACGCACACGACGCCAAGCCATGTCGGTGATGTGCAACAAACCATCGATGCCACCCAAGTCGACAAACGCACCGTACTCGGTGATGTTTTTCACCACACCGTGAACGATAGAGCCTTCTTTGAGGTTTTCCATCATCTTGGCGCGTTCTTCACCCATGGAGGCTTCAACCACAGCGCGGCGCGACAACACGACGTTGTTGCGCTTGCGGTCGAGCTTGATGACTTTGAATTCCATGGTCTTGTTCTCATAGGGAGACAAGTCTTTGATGGGGCGAGTGTCGATGAGTGAGCCGGGCAAAAAGGCGCGGATGCCATTGACCAACACGGTCAGGCCGCCTTTGACTTTGCCGCTGGTGGTGCCGGTGACAAATTCGCCGGACTCGAGGGCTTTTTCTAGGCTCATCCAAGACGCTAAACGCTTGGCGGTGTCGCGGCTGAGGATGGTGTCGCCGTAACCGTTTTCTACAGAGCTGATGGCCACCGACACAAAGTCGCCGGCCTGGACTTCGATTTCGCCCAAATCGTTTTTAAATTCTTCGATAGGCACATAGGCTTCAGACTTCAGCCCTGCGTTGACCACCACGTGGTTGTGTTCGACACGGATGACTTCAGCGGTGATCACTTCACCGGTGCGCATCTCTGAGCGTTTCAGGGATTCTTCAAACAGGGCTGCAAAAGATTCAGACATTCCATTTTCCTAATTTCGTCGGCCAAGGAGCCTGCCCATGCAATGGGCAGAAATGAGACTTGATCGACGGTTGTTGCGGCTTAACCGCAGTTGGGTGAAACAACCCCAGCACCAGAGCGCCAAGCAGCGCGAGAGGGATGCCAAGGAACCAGATTCAGATGCGGCCGGGGCCAAACACCTGTTTGCTTTGCCACCAAGCCAACACTTGCGCCACCGATTCATCGATGGACAACAAAGAGTTGTCTAAGTGCATTGCGTCTTGCGCGGGCTTTAAAGGTGCAACGCTGCGTTGTGTGTCACGGGCGTCACGCGCTTGTAAGTCTGCTTGAAGAGCCGCGATTGTAGTAGAAAAACCTTTTGAAATCAGTTGTTTGTGTCGCCGTTCTGCTCTTTTTTCTGCACTGGCGGTCAAAAACACTTTCAAAGGCGCCTCGGGAAAGATGACCGTACCCATGTCGCGGCCATCGGCCAACAGTCCTGGCAATCGGGCAAAACTCTGTTGAAAATCAACCAAAGCCAGCCTGACCGCTGGCAAAACTGACACTTTGGAGGCATTCATGCCAGCCTCTTCGGTGCGAATCTCTTCAGAAACATTGACCTCAGCCAGAAGCACTTGCTCAACTTCAAAACGAACTGGCAAGTGGCGGGCCAGCTCGGCTATTTCCAATTCATGCGCGGCGTCCAGGCTCAAGCCTTGCTGCAAGGCCGCGTAGGCGGTCAAGCGGTATAGCGCGCCGCTGTCTAAATAGTGGTAACCCAAGCTTTGAGCCACCCGCGAGGCCAGCGTGCCTTTGCCCGAGGCGGTGGGGCCGTCGATGCAAATGACGGGTACCAAGGCGGCTTGGGTCAAGCCAAACAGCGCTTCAAAATAATCGGGAAAGGTTTTGGCTACGCATTTCGGGTCTTCAATGCGCACTGGCAAGCCAGCGGGGTTGAACGCGGCGAGCGAAAAACACATGGCGATGCGGTGGTCGTCGTAGGTGTGGATGCTGGCTGCCTTCCATTGGCTGATGGGGTGCACGCGAATCCAATCGGGGCCTTCTTCAACCTGAGCGCCTAGCTTGCGCGCTTCGCAGGCCATGGCCGCGATACGGTCGGTTTCTTTCACCCGCCAGCTGGCGATATTGCGCAAGGTGCTGGGGCCGTCGGCATACAACGCCATGACGGCCAAGGTCATGGCGGCGTCGGGAATTTGGTTGCAATCCATGTCGATGGCTTTGAGTGGCCAAGCGCCGCGTCGGGTTTGCACCCAGTTGGGGCCGCTGTCCACCACCGC
>CAMBXY010000123.1 GCA_945871945.1 Bordetella parapertussis | reverse complement strand
CCTTATGAACATGCTTAGGTCCCTGCTTTTTGTACCCGGCGACAGCGAGAAAAAACTGACCAAATCCACCAGCACATCTGCGGATGCTTTGATTTTGGATTTAGAAGACTCTGTGGCGCCTGAGCGCACATCCATTGCGCGCAGCATGGTGGCGGAATTTTTAAATGCCCACCCCAAGCGCACAGAGCAACAGCTGTGGGTTCGCATCAACCCTTTGCAAACACCCGAGGCTTTGGCAGATTTAGTGGCTGTCATGGCCGGCAAGCCCGACGGCATCATGTTGCCCAAGCCTTTGAACGCGAAACACGCACAGCAACTGGACCACTATTTATCTGCGCTTGAAACGCGTGAAGGTTTGACGCTGAGGTCCACCCGCATCATTCCCGTTGCCACTGAAGTGCCAGGTGCGGTTTTTGATTTGTCATCCTATGCCGGCTCTTCACCTCGCTTGCTGGGCTTGACTTGGGGCGCAGAAGACTTGGCCACAGCCGTTGGGGCGACGTCCAACAAAGACGAATCAGGCGAATTCAGCTTCACCTACAAGCTTGCACGCTCACTTTGCTTGTTGGCCTCAGCCCATGCGCACATTCAAGCCATTGACACCTTGTCGGTTGATTTCAAAAACCTGCAAGCACTGGCACGTGATGTGCAAGGCGCTCGCAGAGAGGGTTTCACCGGCAAGCTGGCCATACACCCCGATCAAGTCGATGTGATCAACCAAGGCTTTACCCCTTCTGCGCAAGAAATTTCGCATGCGCAAAGCATCATTGATGCGTTTGCCAAAGCCAGTGGCGCCGGCGCTCTTCAAATTGACGGCAAGATGGTTGACAAACCGCACCTCACGCAAGCCTTGCGTTTGATTGATCTCTTTTCTAGGAAAACATAATGGCTGGTTTGTATTTTGAAGCGTTTTATGTGGGACAAATGTTCCAGCATGCGATCAGGCGCACGGTGTCTGAAATGGACAATGTGATGATTTCGGCGCTGACACACAATCCCGCTGCCCTGCATTTGGATGAAGAGTATTGCAAAAACCACACCGAATTTGGCCAACGCATTGTCAACAGTGTGTTCACCTTGGGCTTGATTGTTGGGGTGTCTGTGGGCGACACCACCTTGGGCACCACAGTTGCTAACCTCGGTTGGGACGAGGTGCGCTTCCCCAAGCCTTTGTTCCATGGCGACACCGTCAGGGTCGAAACAGAAGTGCTTGAATTGCGCGAAAGCAAATCTCGCCCGCAAAACGGCATCGTGATTTTTGCCCACCGTGGCTTTAACCAGCACAATGATTTGATTGCCTCTTGCAAGCGAAGCGCCTTGATGCTGAAAACCCCTTTGATTGCGTCCACATGAACTATATATTTGCGCCCCATACGGTTGTCGGCTTGCCTGTTGCGGGTCAATCAGAATGCTTTCCCGTCAGACGCGTTTATTGCGTGGGCAGAAACTACGCGGCCCATGCCAGAGAAATGGGCTTTGACCCGGACCGCGAACCGCCCTTCTTTTTTTGCAAACCGAATGATGCGCAATCGGTGATTGCAGTCCCCCCCGACACCACTGTGTCCATCCCCTATCCGCCTGAAACAAACAACTACCACTATGAAATTGAGTTGGTAGTGGCCATTGGTAAGTCTGGTAAGTCTGGCAAAGACATCCCTCTTGAAAACGCAGGCGACTATATTTTTGGCTACGCCGTGGGCTTGGATATGACACGCAGAGACTTGCAAATCAAAATGCGTGAGCAAGGCCGTCCTTGGGAAATTGGCAAAGCCTTTGATTACTCCGCACCCATTGGCATGCTGCACCCAAAGTCTGAGACGGGAGAAATGAATTCTGCTGAAATCAGCTTAACGGTTAACGGCGAAGTCAAACAAAAAAGCGATATCTCGCACTTGATTTGGTCTGTGAATGAGACCATCGCCAAGCTCTCCACCTTGTTTGAATTGCATCCCGGTGACTTGATTTTCAGCGGCACCCCAGACGGCGTGGGGGCGGTCAAGCCAGGCGACACCCTGCATGGATTTATTCAAGGACTTTCCCCACTGACAGTGAAGGTAACACCATGAGCACTCCCACTTTAGAGACTTTCACCGCGCAATCGATGGATGAAGGCTTCGATGAAATATTGGTACGCGAATGGGCGGCTGATTTGAAATTAGACACCCACACACACCCTTTTGATGTCAGTGCCTATGTGCAACGTGGCGAGTACTGGTTGACAGTGGGAGAGAAAGTGACCCACCTCAAGGCCGGCGACTACTTTCGATTGGCTCGCAATATTGAACATGCAGAACTTTATGGCACTGAAGGTGCCACTGTTTGGGTGGCTCGCGCCAACTGATGCATCCATCGCGCAGATCCACGCTGGCATTTTTAGGTGGGCTGGCCTGCGTCACACCCTTACCACGCAGCTTTGCGCAAACAAAGCCATCGTCGCCCACTGTTCGGGTAGCGATTATTTCTCGAACTGTTTTTTATGCGCCTTTGTGGGCGGCGCAAGCTCAGCATCTGTTTCGCGACCAAGGCATCCATGTCGCCATCACTGTTTTTGACAACGCCGAACTGATCACACAAGCCCTTAAAAACGGCGACATTGATATTGCTATTTCCACCCCAGAATCGGTCATGCTAGACGCCACCAGCGGTGGACCTTTGCGCATGGTGGCAGGAAACGCAGAAAAACTTCCCCATCAAATCATTGCCAGACCACATATACACACAGCGCAAGATCTCATAGGCGCAAGGTTTGGGGTGTTGTCGCTTAAAGAGGGAACCGCCTATTTAGTTAAGCGCTATGCAGAGTCTATGGGTTTAAAGCCCGATCAATACACGGTGCTCGCTGTGGGTGGCGCACCCACGCGGTGGAAACGTTTGCAAGAAGCTGAGATTGATGTGGGCTTTCAGCCCTTTCCCTTGAGCTATGTGGCCGAGGCGTCTGGCTATCAAAATTTAGGCGCGATTGCTTCCCTGTTCCCTTATTGGTTATTCACCTCAGTGAATGTTCATCAGCAATGGGCGCAAAAAAATCGGGGTCAATTAAAGCAATTTTTGGCGGTTTTGAATTTCGCACAACGCCAAATAACGGCCAAGCCACAAGACTTCGCAGGGCTGATGGCGCAAGAATTACAAACCTCGCCCTTTTTCGCCGAGCGTGCTTTGAGCCAAGCGCTAAGCATGCAGATGTTTGCGCCCGAGCTACGGGTGTATGAACCAGCGGTCAAAGCTGTATTCGATGCATTAATTGATACTGAACAAATCCCCCCAAATAGCCCCTTCAAGTTGGAGACTTTTTTTGACCCAGGCTATCTCTGAAGAAGCTGCTTTCACCACCAGCCATCTGGTGTACCTGCATGGTTTTCGCTCGAGTTTGCGATCTTGTTGCGATGGATTCAAACTGTTTCCATGAGCTGCCTGGCGGCCCTGAGACCAGACAAGTAAGCACCGTGCACGCTTGCGCGGTAGTCAAAATTCGTGTGCTCACCCGCAAAAAATAATTTGCCGCTTATGGGCTCGGCCAGCGCAGCGTAATGTTTGGGCGTTGACCCAACAATGGGAATGGCGAAAGGTCCCATGGAGTTGGGGTCAGCTGACCAGTTTGTCAAAAATAAACTTTTGGGTTCGGGAATATCAGCTCCATAAATGCGCCGCAATCGCAACATGAAGTCGTCACTTAAACGTCCCCCAGAATTCAGAACTTCTTTTCGAGCGTCGCCCAACACCATGCCAACGAGAATTGATTTATCAGTGGTGCGCTTGAGGTTGAGAAACATTTCCGCCTTTCCCCATCCATCGCGCCTAAAACCTAAAAATTGTTGCTTGGCATCCCAGAAGGTCTTGTCAAACGCCAACACAATCTTGTCCGCTTGACCCAAACCTATAGCCTTAATCGCTTGCTGCTTCCAGTCGGGCAAAGCTGGCGTAAACATAACTTTGTTTTGGCGTAGTACGCCGTGTGGCAAGGTAATAACAACGCGGTCGGCCCTGTAAATACTCTTTTGCGTTCGAATTTTGATTTCAGCGCCGCTGGCATCAATCGATTCGACGCTCGTGTTCAGAACCAGCTCTATGCCGCTTGCAAGTTGTGAAAAAATTTCGTCATAGCCATTGGGAAGCATGAGATCAACACCAGGGTAGGTCTTGGTAATTGCCCAATGCTTGGCTGACAAACTTTGCAATGGCCCGTAAAACTGGTGCAGACCTAGCCAAAACCCCAATAGTTCTTGCTCTTCAAAGTCTGGCCTCACCGCTTTAAACGCTTGGTACAAGGAAAGATCATTCGGTTGAGCGCTTGCATAACGCCGAGATGCCTCTAGTAATGCGGAAAATGCGCTTAGTGAATCAATAACCCGCAAACTTGAAATGGAGCCGCCTTGACGGTCAAAAAACTGGAACAGATCACGTCGGGTGGCGGTTGTGGAGATAGCCCATTGCTTTGCAAAAGTGGTAAGTGGGTTTCCCTCCTGCCCGTGAATTTCACCTGCACCTAATTCCACGGCAGCACCGAAGCGCCGGTCTGTCCATACGCGCCCACCTATACGGTCCCGCGCTTCTAGGACAACGACCTCACAACCGCCGCTTTTTAATGTCTTTGCAGCAGCCAGACCAGCCGCGCCAGCACCAATAACAATCACACGTGGTTTATTTTCAGAATTTGCTTTGTCGGTTGCTAAGGCTTGCCTTGTCCAAGTTAGCATTGGCGATAGAGCCGCTATAGCTGCCATTTTTGCGTATCTGCCCAAGTTTTTTCGCTTGTATGAATTCATAAGTATTTATATTATTAACTAATATTATTTTTAATTACTAAATAAATAT
>CAMBXY010000122.1 GCA_945871945.1 Bordetella parapertussis | reverse complement strand
ACCAACTCGAGCAGGCCGCCAATCGAGCCGGGTAAGCCAGCGGCAATGCCGGCGAAAATAATGATGGAAATGCCGTTACCCAAACCGCGCTCGGTGATTTGCTCGCCCAGCCACATCAAAAACATGGTGCCGGCAGTCAGGGACACCATGGCGGTGATGCGAAACAACAAGCCGGGTTCGTTGACCAAACCGACTGAAGATTCCAAGGCCAAGCCTATGCCCAAGGATTGGAAAATAGCCAAGCCCAAAGTGCCGTAGCGTGTGTATTGGGTGATTTTTCGGCGTCCGGCTTCGCCTTCTTTTTTCAGCGCTTCCATGCTGGGCACCACATACGACATCAGCTGCATGATGATGGAGGCCGAGATGTAAGGCATGATGCCCAGGGCAAAAATACTGAAACGCGATAAAGCGCCGCCAGAGAACATATTGAACAAACTCAGAATGCCGCCCTCTTGGCCCTTGAACAACTCAGAGAGTTGGTCTGGGTTGATACCCGGCACAGGGATGTGTGTGCCAATGCGGTAGACAACCAGCGCGAGCAACAAAAAGATAAGCCGGCGACGCAAGTCGGCAAACTTATCTGTTTTGGGCAAGGCGCTGGTAACCACGGTATCTGGACTCTTTCTTCAGTTGTTAGGCGACAGAGCCGCCAGCGGCTTCGATGGCAACTTTGGCAGCTGCGGTGGCACCGATGCCATGCAGCTTGACAGCGCGTGAAATTTCGCCGGTCTTGATGACCTTGACGACTTTGGCCATTTGACTGACCAAACCAGCGGTTTTGAGCGCCAAGACGTCGATGTCTGTGATGTCCAGCAATTGCAAAGATGCAAGCGTGACTTCTTCGTTGTACTTTAAGGTTTGTGATTTGAAACCACGCTTGGGCAAACGGCGTTGCAAAGGCATTTGACCGCCCTCAAAACCTACTTTGTGGTAACCGCCTGAGCGTGACTTTTGACCTTTGTGACCACGGCCAGCGGTTTTACCCAAGCCAGAGCCAATACCACGGCCTACGCGGCGGCGGTTTTTGCGTGAGCCATCTGCGGGTTTGATTTCATTGAGTTGCATGGCGAAACCTTAGAGAACTTTGATCAGATAACTGATCTTGTTGATCATGCCGCGCACTGCAGGGGTGTCCTGCAGTTCGCTGGTGCTGCCGATTTTGCGCAAGCCCAAACCACGCACGGTGGCGCGGTGAGATTCTTTGGTGCCGATAGGGCTGCGCACCAATTGCACTTTGACAGTTGAAGAAGTTGTAGACATGCCGTTGCTCCGGATTAGACGAAGAGGTCTTCGACGCTCTTGCCACGCTTGGCTGCAACCTCTGCAGCGGTGGTGGATTTGATCAACGCATCAAGTGTTGCGCGAACCATGTTGTAGGGGTTGGATGAACCATGGCTCTTGGCCACGATATCGGTGATGCCCATGACTTCGAACACCGCACGCATGGGGCCGCCTGCAATGATGCCGGTACCTTTGGGTGCCGGTGCCATTTGTACATTGGCTGCACCATGGTGACCCGTAACGTTGTGGTGAATGGTACCGTTTTTCAAAGACACTTTATGCATATTGCGACGGGCTTCTTCCATGGCTTTTTGCACAGCAGCGGGCACTTCCTTGGATTTGCCTTTGCCCATGCCAACACGGCCATCGCCATCACCGACCACGGTGAGGGCGGCGAAACCCAAAATACGGCCACCCTTGACCACTTTGGTCACGCGGTTGACCGCGATCATTTTTTCTTTCAGACCGTCGTCACGACTGTCGTCTTGCATTTTTGCTTGAACTTTTGCCATGTGTGTATCCGTCTTCGGTTAGAACTGCAAGCCGGCAGCACGCGCGGCATCGGCCAATGTTTTGACACGACCGTGGTAAGCAAAACCCGCTCGGTCGAAAGCGACTTTTTCAACGCCTGCGGCTTTCGCTTTTTCGGCGATGCGGGTGCCAACCACTTCGGCTGCGGCTTGGTTGCCGCCTTTGCCGACCGCACCCAAACTCTTGCGAATGTCAGCTTCGGCTGAAGAGGCAGTCGCCAACACTTTGGTGCCGTCGCCAGAGATGACTGAAGCGTAGATGTGCAAGTTGGTGCGGTTGACCGTTAAGCGAGCAACGCCTTGGGTGGCAATGCGAATACGGGTTTGGCGGGAGCGGCGGATACGCTGCTGTTTTTTGCTTAGCATGTGGCAGCTCCTTATTTCTTCTTGGTTTCTTTGATGACGATTTTTTCGTCAGAGTAGCGAATGCCCTTGCCTTTGTAAGGCTCGGGTGGACGTACTGCGCGAATTTCAGCAGCGATTTGGCCCACACGTTGGCGGTCAGCGCCTTTGATCAAAATTTCTGTGGGAATGGGTGTTTCCACCTTGATGCCTGAAGGCATGTCAAAGTTGACAGGGTGCGAATAACCCACCACCAAATTGAGTTTGTTGCCTTGGGCCGCGGCTTTATAACCCACACCCACCAAATTGAGTTTTTTCTCAAAGCCTTTGGTGACACCAATGACCATGTTGTTGACCAATTGACGCAAAGTGCCGCTCATGGCGTTGGCTTCACGGCTTTCATTGGCAGGCGCAAAGCTCAAACTGTCAGCGCTGTGCACCACTTTCACCAAATGATTGTTGGCAATAGACAGATTGCCACCTGTGCCTTTGATGTTGATGAGTTGTTCGTTGATGGCCACGTCCACGCCCTTGGGCACGGTGACTGGCATTTTTCCGACTCGGGACATGCTGTTTTCTCCCTTAAGCCACGTAACACAAGACTTCGCCGCCGACGCCAGTGGCGCGGGCTTTGCGGTCCGTCATCACGCCACGGGGCGTAGTGACAATAGCCACGCCCAAGCCGTTCATGACTTGAGGAATGGCATCGTGGCCTTTGTAAACACGCAGACCAGGACGAGAGACGCGCTCGATGCGCTCAATCACTGGACGGCCAGCGTAATATTTCAAGGCGATTTCCAATTCGTGCTTACCGGCTTCGGTTTTGACGTGAAAGCCGTCGATATAGCCCTCATCTTTCAACACCTGGACGATGGCCAGTTTGACTTTGGAAGAAGGCACCGACACGGTCGGCTTGGCCACCATCTGCGCATTACGAATACGCGTCAGCAGGTCGGCAATGGGGTCACTCATGCTCATATTGAATATCTCCTGCTGTATTACCAGCTGGCCTTGGTGATGCCAGGAATATTGCCCGCAAAGGCCATTTCGCGAATCTTGGCGCGACCCAAACCAAATTGGCGGAAGGTGCCACGCGGACGACCCGTGATGGCGCAACGGTTACGCTGGCGCGTAGGGTTGGCATTGCGGGGAAGTTTTTGCAGCGCCAAACGGGCTTGCGCACGGTCTTCTTCGCTGTGCTTGGCGTCATTTGCCACGGCCTTCAACTCAGCATACTTTTTTGCATACTTGGCGACCAATTTGTCGCGCTTGAGTTCGCGTTCAATCAAAGCTACTTTAGCCACAGGGCACCTCAGTTCTTGAAGGGGAAACGGAAGGCGGCGAGGAGTGCTTTGCACTCGTCGTCAGTCTTAGCCGTGGTGGTGATACTGATGTTCATGCCGCGCAGGGCATCAACTTTGTCATACTCGATCTCGGGAAAGATGATTTGCTCTTTCACGCCGATGTTGTAGTTGCCGCGACCGTCGAAAGCACGGCCAGAGATGCCGCGAAAGTCGCGCACACGGGGCAAGGCCACGGTGACGAAACGGTCGAGGAATTCATACATACGCACGCCGCGCAAAGTAACCATGCAACCAATGGGTTGTTGTTCGCGGATTTTGAAACCGGCGATGGCTTTGCGCGCCTTGGTGACCACAGGCTTTTGGCCAGAGATTTTGGTCAGGTCACTGACCGCGTGGTCCATGACTTTTTTGTCGGCGACTGCTTCGGATACACCCATATTGAGGGTGATTTTGGTTAGGCGCGGCACTTGCATGGGCGACTGGTAACCAAATTTTTCGGTCAACTCGGGGACCACTTTTTCACGATAGTGTTGTTGGAGTCGTGCCATGTTTATGCCGCCTTGATGACTTCGCCGCTGGACTTGAAGATACGAACCTTCGAGCCATCGGTATTGATCTTGATGCCCACGCGATCGGCCTTGCCGGTGGTGGCGTTGTAAATAGCGACATTGGACTGGTGAATAGGCATGCTTTTTTCAATCACGCCACCAGTGGTGCCAGCCATGGGGTTGGGCTTGGTGTGTTTTTTCACCAAATTGATGCCGTCGATCAAGAGATGCGAATCATCGGCGCGAACAGCAACTTTGCCGCGCTTGCCTTTGTCTCGACCTGTGATGACGATGACCTCGTCGCCTTTGCGAATCTTGTTCATGGTCGGTGTCCTTATAGTACTTCTGGCGCCAATGACACGATCTTCATGAACTTCTCGGTACGCAATTCACGCGTGACCGGGCCGAAGATACGGGTGCCTATGGGCTCGAGTTTGGCGTTGAGCAACACGGCTGCATTGGAGTCGAACTTGACCAAAGAGCCGTCGCTGCGACGGATGCCTTTAGCAGTACGAACCACCACCGCGCTGTAAACCTCGCCTTTTTTGACGCGGGAACGGGGGGCGGCTTCTTTGATGCTCACCTTGATAACGTCGCCAACACTGGCGTAACGACGCCTAGAGCCGCCCAACACTTTAATGCACAAAACGGATTTTGCGCCAGTGTTGTCGGCCACTTCTAATCTGGATTCTGTCTGGATCATTTCTGTTTCCCAACTTGTACCGGGTATATGGCCAAAAAATTCAACCACCTAACCCGATCAGTCTTGGGCCCGTCATCGGCGCTTCGAACCATTTCGCTGCGCTTTTGCTTGGGGCTGTCGTCTGTCTTT
>CAMBXY010000121.1 GCA_945871945.1 Bordetella parapertussis | reverse complement strand
CAAGGCGGGGACGTGGGTGCCTGTATTTATTTAGTGCTTGATGGCCAGCTGCGCGAGTTCGCCATGTCACAAGACAGCAAGCCGCGTGAAATCACCCTGTCGATTGCTGTGCGCGGAGACCTGTTGGGCTTGCTTGCCATAGAAGGCGGGCCGCATTGCGCCAGCGTCATCACCTTGGGGCCGGCGGTGTGCGCGGTGGTCAGCGTTGAAAGCGTGAGGCAGTTGTTGCAGCAAGACCCGATGTTGTCCATGGCTTTGTTAGAAAGAACTTTGCAGCGCTTGCGCATGGCCACTGAAACCACCTGTTTGGCCTTGTTTTCCGATGCCTACAGCCGCTTGAGCGCTTTGCTACAAAGACAGCAGCAGCCTGCGCATGCGCCCATGACGCATGCCCAAATCGCCCAACACATAGGCTGCAGCCGGGAAATGGTCAGCCGCATACTGAAAGAGCTGGTTTTGGGCGGTTATGTGGTGCGCGAACCCGACAAGCTTTACCGCGTTTGTAGGCGCTTGCCCGTTCGTTGGTAGGGGTAAGTTGACAAAAAGCTTGATTCGTTACAATTTACCAATATGACTATTCAAGAACAACCCATACCCGCTGATCAGCCCATGCCCCACCGCAAGGTGATCCGCGAATGGCTGATTCCCCTTTCCCACCGAGTCACTGTGCGCGCCTTGCTGCTGCTGCTGCTGGATTTTGTGGTGTGGGGCGCTTTTTTGGCCGGTACTGTTTACTTCGAAGCTGTGTGGGCCAAGCTGCTGTGTGGCATGGCCATGGGCTTCACCATCGGTCGATTGTTCATCATTGGTCATGACGCTTGCCACCAAAGTCTCACGCCACACCGCGGCCTGAACAAATGGATAGGCCGCATCGCCTTTTTGCCCTCGCTCACCACTTTCAGTTTGTGGGACATTGGTCACAACGTGGTGCACCATGGCTACACCAACCTCAAAGGTTTCGATTTTGTGTGGGCGCCGCTCACCCAAGAAGAATTTTCCAAATTGTCTTGGCGCGGTCGTTGGCTTGACCGGGCTTACCGCAGCGGTTGGGCCCCTGGCCTGTACTACATGATAGAGATTTGGTGGAAAAAAATGGTTTTCCCCAGGGCCAAAGAAATGCCAACGCGCCGTTCCATCTTTGTGAAAGACAGCCTGTTGATTTCAGCCTTTTCGCTGTTGTGGGTGGCCGGCACGGTGACCGCCGCGCTTGTTACTGAGCAGTCCATTGCCTTGTTATTGTTGTGCAGCGTATTGGTGCCGTTTTTGTTTTGGTGCGCCATGATTGGTTTCGTGGTCTATGTGCACCACACCCATGTCAAAGTCTCTTGGCATGATGACCGCAGCGCTTGGGCCAAGGCTCAACCCTTTGTGTCCACCACCGTTCACCTCACCTTCCCCTTGAAAATTGGTGCACTCATGCACCACATCATGGAGCACACCGCCCACCATGTGGACATGAGCATTCCGCTGTATCACCTCAAGCAGGCGCAGGCCAAGCTTGAAACATTGCTGCCTGAGCGCATCATTGTTCAGCCCTTTTCTTGGCGCTGGTATTTTCAAACCGCGCGCGACTGCAAGTTGTATGACTTCACCCGCCAATGCTGGACGGACTACAAAGGGCGGGCAACTAGCTTTCCCGCCATGAAACCCGCCTGATTTAAGCTGCGCGCTTCATCAGTATTTCAAACGCGGGCAGGGTTTTACCTTCCAGCACCTCTAGGAAGGCGCCGCCGCCGGTAGAGATATAGCCTATTTGCGGCTCTAGGCCGTACTTGGCAATGGCGGCCAAAGTGTCACCTCCACCCGCGATGCTGAAGGCGTCAGAGTCTGCAATGGCTTGGGCCACCACCTTGGTGCCGTTCTCGAAGGCCGCAAACTCGAACACCCCCATGGGCCCGTTCCACACAATCGTGCCCGCCGCTTTAAGTTGCGTGGCCAAACGCTTGGCGGTCTCGGGGCCAATGTCCAAAATCAAATCGTCGTCGGCCACCTCGGTGGCTTGCTTTACCGTGGCGACAGCGTGAGCACCAAAGCTTTTGGCGCAGACCACATCGGTGGGAATCGGTACTTCCGCACCGCGTGCTTTCATGGCTTCAATCACTGCTTTGGCTTCGCCCACCAAATCGGCTTCGGCCAAAGATTTGCCAATCTTCATGCCAGCAGCCAGCATGAAGGTGTTGGCAATGCCGCCGCCCACAATCAGCTGGTCGACGTTTTTCGCTAGCGCTTGCAAAATAGTCAGCTTGGTGCTGACCTTGCTGCCCGCCACGATGGCGGCCAAGGGGCGCTTGGGCTGGGCTAAAGCTGTGGTGATGGCGTCTATTTCGGCTGACAACAAAGGACCCGCACAGGCAATGGGCGCAAACTGCGCGATGCCGTAGGTGGTGCCTTCGGCGCGGTGCGCGGTACCAAACGCATCGTTCACATAAATGTCGCACAGGGCGGCCATCTGGCGCGCCAAGTCTTCGCTGTTCTTTTTCTCACCCTTGTTGACGCGGCAGTTCTCCAGCATCACCACTTGACCAGCTGCCACTTGCACACCGGCCACCCAGTTGGCCAGCACGGGTACCTCGCGGCCCAGCAACTCGCCCAAGCGTTTAGCCACGGGCGCGAGCGAGTCTTCGGGCTTGAACTCGCCTTCGGTGGGACGGCCCAAATGACTGGTAACCATCACCGCCGCGCCCGCGGCCAGCGCCATTTGTATGCAAGGAACGGACGCGCGGATGCGGGTGTCTTCGCTGATGTGGCCTTGGTCGTCAAACGGGACATTCAGGTCGGCGCGGATAAAGACACGTTGGTCTTTGGCACGCCCTTGGGCGCAGAGGTCGGCAAAGCGGATGATGTTCATGGGCGTGTCTCTTTATTGTGGTATTTAATGTGCATTTTAGGGTCAGCATCTTGGCCCGTGCAAGCCGCCCGCATTCTTTTTGCTCGCCAACCTATGCTGTTACTAAAGCCGCACGGACTGGGGAGCTTTTGCCAGCGAAGAGCGCAGCAAAAGACTCACCATTGCGGGCGGCTTATGAAATGACTGCGGGCGGCTGCTCTACCAGCCTAGCCCAATATGCAGGGGCAAATACACCGCCATACCCACCACAATCGTGCCCAGCACCGCTTGGCCTTGACCGCGTCGGTAAGCGTAATAGGCTACGCCCACGGTAGCGCCCAAGAGCCGGGCATCCAGCCATGTGCTAATCAACTGCCCATGTGTCACCAAGACTTCTGGCACTACGACGGCCGCTAGCGCGGCGATGGGTGCGTATTGCAAGCCGCGTTGCGCCCAAGCAGGAAAAGGCAACTCGCGGTTCAAGATAAAGAAAAAGCAGCGCGCCAGCACCGTCATGGCGGCCAAGCCCAGCAAGGTAAGGAGTTCAAACACATCAATCATGTGGCGGCCTTGTTCACACCAGCAGTTTTTTCAATGATTAAGCACATGGCCACGGCCGCCGCGATGGCCACCAATATATTCAAGCGCAAGGGCAAGGCATAAGCCGCAACCGCCGCCGCACCCGAGACCACCAAGGACACGGTGCGCATGCGTGAACTGGCCAGCGAACAGAGTATGCCTATTAAGGCCAACACGCCGGCAAAGCCCAAGCCCCATTCCAGCGGCACTTGGCTGGCCAACACAATGCCCAAAATGCTGGCGATTTGCCAGCCAGCCCAAGTTAAAAAGCAGTTGCCACACAGATAGGCCATTTCGGCGCGTTGACCGGCGGCTTCTGTGGCGGGGGCGGGGTGGTTTTGCACAAACTGCACATAGTTCAAATCGGCAATCAAGTAGCCAATGGTCAGGCGTTGCCAGCGCGGCCAAGCCATCAAGTAGCCGCGCAAATGCAGACTGAACACCGCAAAGCGCAGGTTGACGCAAAACGCGGTGGCCAGCACCACCCACACCGGCGTGCCCACCGCCATCAAAGGCGTGACCGCCAGTTGTGCGCTGCCGCCATACACCAGCAAAGTCATCCATGTGGACATGGCCGGCCCCAAGCCGGCTTGCACCATGGACACGCCGGTCATCAAGCCCCATGCCCAAATACCGGGTGCGACTTTGAAGGCGTCAGCCATGCCGGTGCGAAACGCGGGATGGCGAAAGTTGGCGGGGTCTAGAAACATGGGCGAGGTTTCAATGGCCGAGAACTGCGCCTTGCCAATCCGCTTGGCCGCGCAAGAGTTCAGCAAAGGCCAATCGTTTACCGCCGGGTTTTTGCAATTGCAGCAAGCGCAGCACACCCTCGCCACAGGCCACGTCCAGGCCCTGCTCGCTGACTTGCACCACAGTGCCTGGGGCAAGATGAGCGGCTTGGGGCAAAACTTGCGCCGACCAAATCTTCAAGGGCTGGCCGTGGCGCAAAGTGTGTGCGCCTGGGAAAGGGTCGAAAGCGCGAATGCGCTGCGCCAATACCGTAGCTGCCATCGACCAGTCGATCAGCGCTTCGTGCTTGTCGATCTTGGCGGCATAAGTGACGCCGTCTTCGGGCTGAGGGACGGCGCTCAAGTGGGGCAGTTGCGCCAAGGTTTGCACAATGCCCGTGGCACCCACGTCGGCCAGCTTGTCATGCAGGCTGGCGCTGGTTTCATCTTCCAACAAAGTCAAGGCTTGACGCCACAAAACGGGGCCGGTGTCCAAGCCCGCTTCCATTTGCATGATGCACACGCCGCTTTGGGCGTCGCCGGCTTCTATGGCGCGTTGAATCGGGGCGGCACCGCGCCAGCGCGGCAAGAGTGAGGCGTGGATATTCAAGCAACCCATGGGCACGCTGTGCAGCGCCCAAGGCGGCAGCAACAAGCCATAGGCCACCACCACCATGGCGTCTGCTTGGGATTGTGCGATGGCTACTTTCGCCGC